>JAEMRC010000028.1 GCA_016463545.1 Ilumatobacteraceae bacterium | reverse complement strand
CCTGGCTCTTGGTGTGCTCGTGGCATCGTGTGGAGGAGGTGGCTCAAGTAGCCCCGCGGTCACATTTGCTCCTGGAACGGTGATCGTTACTGCGGTCCCAAGCCTGCGCTTTGAGTCGACGCAGTACGGACCAGTCGCGGCCGGAAACATTACGATCGGGTATGTCAATCAAGACACTGTTCGACACACATTAATTATTGCCAAAGATGACGTCAAAGTTGGCAATTTAAAACTGGTGATTGGCAAAAAGGGATCAAACGATGTCGGATCAATCTCCCTTGAAGCGGGCTCATATCAGTTGATATGCGATGTTCCTGGACATGGCAACATGAAAGCCACGTTTGTCGTCGAGTAAGAATCTTTTAGGCGAGCAAGAATTCTGACGCCAACCACAAGATCAACCACAATACAACCGAAGCAATAATTGCGTTTTTGTGATTCTCGTATGGCCATAACATTTTGTTACCCGCCTTTGGTCCGCCAATCAGTCCGAGGCAATTAATTTCAAGAATTGCTGCGATGGCGATGGCGATAAAGAAAAATGTCCAGGCATTGCTGCTTGTTGCACCCTCAAACGCACCACTATAAAAGTGTGCTGGGCCGATCATAAAGAACAACATTGACACTGAAAAAACCATGTTTTGGCGTGAAGCGAGCAATGCTTTACGACCACAACCAGCCGCATTGGGGTCGGCTTCTTTACCATCAAGCACATTGACAGCATTTGCAAGAACAACCTTTTGGTTTTTCCAAATAACCATCCAGACGTTGGCGGCCATTGTGATTCCAAGAACCATGCCGATACTGATCGCCACATTGTGCCCAACGCCATTGCCGTTATCAGCGGACATAAAATCCTTGTAATAATTCTTGATCAACCCCGTAATCAAGATTCCGGTCACAAGAGTGGCAACTGATGCCCAACGAAACCACCACAGTGCCCGGCGGGCAATCTGGTTAATCGCGATATTGCGCGCTTTTCCCTCGTCTCCATACGCCGCAAGAGCCGGCACCTGCACGAAGTTAAAGTAATACAGCAGTCCGATCCATGTGATTCCGGCCAGTACGTGAAGCCAGCGGAAGGCGAAATTGCCGAGGTAATCGCGGGTTAGTAACTCGAGAGCAATCATGTCAATACATCCCTTACATGGCCATCACGGTAATGACCTATAAAGAAAGTAGCACCGAAAGGGTGTCTGGGTGTGTAATCAAGTAGCGTCTTTTCACCGTGGCACACGAGTTCATTTACACCTGTTACAAATTGGGACGTTTCTACCCTCCCGACCGCACCGTTCTCGAGGATATCTCGCTGTCTTTTTACCCTGGGGCCAAGATCGGCGTCATCGGAAACAACGGCAGCGGCAAGTCCAGCCTGTTGCGAATCATGGCTGGTCTTGACGATGGATTCACGGGCGAGGCTCGACTGACTCCTGGTTTTAGCGTCGGGCTACTGGAGCAAGAACCTCACCTTGATGCCTCAAAAGACGTCCTTGGCAATGTGATGGATGGCGTTGCACCAATTCGTGATCTGTTGATTCGCTATGACGAGGTCATGGCAATGTGGGCAGACCCCGATGCCGATTACGACAAAGTGGGCGTGTTGCAGGCTCAACTCGAAGACAAGATCGCAGCAACTGACGCGTGGAGTCTTGATCGCAACGTAGAAATTGCCATGGACGCACTTCGGTGTCCTCCCAATGATGCTGACGTCACCACATTGTCTGGCGGTGAGGCTCGCCGTGTTGCGTTGTGTCGGTTGTTGTTGAGTCGTCCTGATTTGTTGCTACTTGACGAACCCACCAACCACTTAGATGCCGAGAGCGTTGACTGGCTTGAACGTTTTTTGCAGGAATACTCAGGCACTGTTGTCGCCATCACCCACGATAGGTACTTCTTAGACAATGCCGCTAAATGGATTCTTGAACTAGATCGCGGTCGTGGTTACCCATTTGAAGGCAACTACTCGAGTTGGCTCGAACAAAAGCAAACGCGATTGCTCAGCGAAGAAAAAGCCAGTGATTCACGAACTCGTATGTTGGCGCGTGAACTTGAATGGGTTCGCATGTCGGCTAAAGCACGACAAGCAAAAGGCAAGGCTCGTCTGGCTGCATACGACAAGTTGCACGCCGAAGCAACAGCCGCCGAACACGGACCAGACCGACTTGAAATCACAATTCCGGCTGGGCCACGACTTGGAGACATTGTCATCGCAGTCGACGGCTTAACAAAAGGATTCGGTGAGCGCATGCTTATCGATGACCTAACGTTTTCATTACCCCCTGCTGGCATTGTCGGAATCATTGGCGCTAACGGCGCCGGTAAAACGACATTGTTTCGCATGTTTGCCGGACAAGAGGCACCTGATTCGGGCACGGTGACAATCGGAGATTCTGTCGTGATGAGTTATGTCGACCAAAATCGTGACTCACTTGACGACACGCTGAGTGTCTATGAAGAAATCACTGGTGGCATCGAGCATATGAAGATCGGAAATCGCGAGGTGCACGGACGCGCCTATGTTGCGAGTTTCAATTTCAAGGGCAGTGACCAACAAAAACTCGTGGGCGATCTATCAGGTGGCGAACGCAACAGAGTTCACTTAGCCAAGTTGCTCAAGCGTGGCGGAAACCTCTTGTTGCTTGACGAACCCACCAATGACCTAGACGTCGACACTCTTCGAGCGCTTGAAGACGCACTTGAGCAGTTTCCGGGATGTGCCGTCGTGATTAGTCACGACCGGTGGTTTTTGGATCGCATCGCCACCCATGTCTTGGCCTTTGAGGGCGACAGTTACGTTCGTTGGTTTGAAGGAAACTTCTCCGAATACGAATCATGGCGTCGCAAAGAGATGGGAATCGCTGCCGAACAGCCTCATCGCATTAAATACAAACCATTGGCTCGATAAATCATGTCGCTACGTGTGCTTCGCTACGTGTGTATCTGTATTTTTATTGCTGGCATTCCAGCCATGATTGTCTCGTCTATTAGAGGCAACAACGAAGGATACGTCGTGACATTTGGTGTGTTGACTGCCATTGCCGCCATTATTTTGATTGCTGTTGCTGCAGCTACAAAAACGCCACGCATCGATGTATTTTCTGACGCACTTGCCGAAAAAATAGAGGCACGAGTCAACGAACTTGTCGCTCAAGGTGCAAACGAAGACACTGCTCGACAACTTGTTCGTCAAACCATCGATCTTGTGCGTGGCTCTGAGTGAGCACGAACACCACAGTCGATTGGGACAATCTCAATGACGATGATCTAGCGACTGCCCTCGCAGTTCATGCTGGTCAACTCCTGGTGTCTTTGCGAACCGATTTGATTTCTCAGGGAACCTCCATGTGGAACCTGCGCGATTCAGGTGATATGGGTGCTCATCACTTTTTACTTGACATGATCTCGCGCGTCCGACCAGATGACGCCGTGCTCTCTGAAGAAGGAGCGGACAGCAAACACAGGCTCAGCGCCGAGCGCGTCTGGATCATTGACCCACTTGACGGCACTACTGAATACGGCGAAGATCGCCAAGACTGGGCTGTACATATTGCACTCTGGAGTCTTGATCATTTTGTGAGTGCCGCAGTGTCGTTGCCAGCAGTTGACAAAGTATTCAGCACAACGCCACCATCGGTATTGCCACCGCGCACAAGTGCCAAGCCACGACTCGTGACATCTAGGTCACGTGCACCGTATTCTGCAATCATCGTTGCCCAAGAACTTGACTGCGACGCATTTCGACTCGGAAGCGCAGGCGCAAAAGCAATGTCAGTCGTCATGGGTGATACAGATATTTATTTGCATGATGGCGGAATGCATCAATGGGATTCTGCTGCTCCTGCTGCAGTTGCGATGGCAGCAGGTCTACACGCCAGTCGCCTTGATGGCTCGCCTCTTGTCTACAACAAGTCCGATACATGGCTACCCGACTTTTTGATTTGCCGCCAAGAATTTAAAGAGCCAGTACTTGACGCCCTCTGGGGCGACAAGTGGCGCGACAAATAATTACCAGCGGGGCTCGTGCTCGCCGACTCGTGGCACTTGGCCTGGACGAAATGTGTAGCCATCAAAATCAACGGGGGAATTCACTGCACGATACGGCGCTTCGCCTTCCCGCGGATTCATATCAATAAATGCGCCTGATGCAATAGCTTGTGCATCGACAACGACATCTGGAATCGAGTTGATCGGAGCCCACCAAACGTCGTGCTCGTCAAACTTGCGTGTCCACTCTGCCATTGGTTGTGTCGCAAAAATCTCATCGAGTGTGGCAATCAAGGTTTCGCTATTTACCAGTCGAACACGCGCATCAACGTATCGTTCATCTGCTGCCAGATCTGGCCGATTAATTGCCGCAACAAGTGCAGGCCAATGTCTGTCAGCCTCTAGTCCGAGCAACCAAAAAGCACGACCATCTGCACAACGATATGAATTCATCAACGGAGCACGAAGTCTTGATCGAGGTTTTGTGCTCTCGCGTTTTGCGAATCGCAAATACACACCAATATCCCAACCCAATGTGTAGATACCGGTGCGCAACAAACTCGTCGAAACAAGTCGACCTTGTCCTGTGCGTTGTCGATCAAACAACGCAGCCATCACGCCGCTCACGAGGGTGATCCCAGTGGTGTGATCACCTTGACCAGACCGAATGGCTGGTGGCAATTGATCCGGCGACACCGTGGTGTGAGCCAACCCCGAACGCGCCCAGAATGCCCCGATGTCATATCCGGGTCGATCAGCGTCTGGCCCCTCTGATCCGTAGCCGGTGAGTAGTCCGTAAATCAGTCTCGGAAATGCAGCGCGTATCGCATCTGGATCAAGTCCGAGTCGCCGCAATGCTGGTAGCCGAACATTTGTAATAAACACGTCGGCATCAGCCAACAAAGACAACATTGCGCGCTTGCCGTCGTCACTACGCAGATCAAGAACCACTGACCGCTTGCCTCGGTTATCGATTTCAAATTGAGGCTCACCAATTTGAGCATCAATTCCGAGTGCGCGAAACATGTTGCGCTGCGGATCACCTTGGGCCGGTTCAACTTTGATGACATCGGCTCCCCAGTCAGCCATCAGGCCACCAGCCGCTGGACCTGCCACCCAAACACCTAGTTCGACCACTTTGATGCCAGTCAGTGGTGCTGTGGAGTCTTGTGTCATTAAATGAACCTTACAGTGGCGCACGGCTAGCCAACTCCTAAATCGATGCGCCAGAATAGTGACGTGACCCCCGCACATTCGGGCGACCTCGTTTGGGGCGCCTTCTCCTCTACTGCGCCTTGGCAGGTTCCCGAAGCAAATATTGCATGGACCACCACGGCAGTCGCCCTGCGTCAACAAGCTCAAGCAGAAGTTCCCAAACTCACAAAATCTCGGCGACTACCCCCGCTGACGCGGGTGGGTGTTGTTGTGATTGTTTTTGTGATCGCTCTTGTGCCTTGGTATATCCGAAAACGTCGCGGATCATTTTCTTCCGATGTCGCATCTCGTGCCAACGTTTCTTTGCGTCTTCGCCGGGCGGTCGAAAAACTTGGAGCGACGTACATCAAATTGGGTCAAATCATTAGCAGTGGCGAAGGACTATTCCCTGCAGAACTTGTCGACGAGTTCAAGCGTTGCAGAGATCAAGTGCCAGCCGAAACATTTGCATCCGTGCAACTAACAATCGAACAAGATCTTGGGGCACGCATCGAAGACGTTTTTTCGTGGTTTGACACCACCCCACTTGCAGCAGCATCAATCGCGCAAGTTCATCGTGCACGACTTCTAACGGGTGAAAATGTTGTTGTCAAAGTACAACGACCTGATGTGTCGGTGATGGTGCGCAAAGATCTTCGCGTCATGTCATGGCTTGCCCCGCACCTTATTGGGCGAATCCCCGTCGCAGCACTTGCTAATCCTCCTGCGCTCGTAGAGTTGTTCGCCGAAACAATCGTAGAAGAACTCGACTTTCGAATGGAAGCAGCAAACATGCTTGATCTTGCTCGCATGATGCGAGATCTCGGTCAAGAGGGATACGTCATTCCTCGACCACACCCCACTCTGGTCACTCGGCGCGTTCTGGTGATGGAAGAACTTACGGGATTTAAATTCGATGATGTTGTGGCCATGCAAGAAGCCGGAATTGACACCGAGAATGTCATCCGCACCGGACTCATTGCGTTCATGGAAGGCGCGCTTATTCATGGCGTGTTTCATGGCGACCTGCATGGCGGAAACTTATTTGTTATGCATGACGGTCGAACTGCCTTGCTGGACTTTGGAATCGTCGGAAGACTGAGTTCATCGCGAAGAATCGCATTCTTGCGCCTCATGCTCGGAGCATCAACAAATGATCTACATGGTCAAGTCTCAGCACTCCGAGATCTTGGGGCGCTTCCGCTTGATTCAGATATTGATGCCGTCATCCGCGATCTACGACTTGATCAAACAACGATTGATCCCACAACACTTACCGGCGAAGAATTGGTTAAAGAAGTACAGCGAATTGTTAAAGCACTCTTGGCCTATGGAGCGAAACTTCCTAAAGAATTAATGCTGTATGTCAAGAACATGGTTTTCCTTGATGGCGCAATCGCACGACTTGCCCCCAACCTTGATCTGCTTGCAGAGGTTGCCACGATCTCGATGGTGTTTACCCAACGACATGGTGAGACTCTTGGTCGCGATCTCGGCATCGACCCAAGTGCTGTTGAATTCAATTTTGACAGCGTCAAGGCCAGCCTCGGTGTAGAAAATTCAACGAATTCTCTGACCTACCGAGAATTACAGCAGCGACGTGACCTGATTCAAAAGAGAATGCGCGAACACGTCACCAAATAACACTGTGCCAAAACATTTCAGGCACTCTAGAATGGAGCGGTGAAAGCACAGTCGCAGACTCAACTCAGCCATCTGCAACTGCTCGAGGCTGAAGCAATTCACATCATTCGCGAGGCCGTTGCCGAAGCAATCAACCCGGTGATGTTGTATTCGATTGGCAAGGACAGCAGCGTCATGTTGCATCTTGCTCAAAAGGCTTTCTATCCAGCGCCTTTGCCATTTCCGCTACTGCATGTCGACACAACCTGGAAATTTAAAGAGATGATCGAGTTTCGCGCCAAGATGGTCGACCTTGTTGAGGCAGATCTTCTGGTTCATCAAAACCCGGAGTGCATCGAGCTTGGAATCAATCCGTTTGACCATGGGTCCTCGGTACACACAGATATGTGGAAGACACAAGGCCTCAAACAAGCACTCGACAAGTACAACTTTGATCTCGCGTTCGGCGGGGCGCGGCGCGACGAAGAAAAATCTCGTGCCAAGGAGCGTGTCTTTTCGTTCCGCTCCGACAAGCACGTCTGGGATCCCAAAAATCAACGACCAGAACTCTGGAACATCTACAACGCGCGTCATGGCGCTGGTGAGTCAATTCGTGTATTTCCGCTGTCCAACTGGACAGAACTCGATGTTTGGCAATACATCTATCTCGAAGCAATTCCTGTTGTGCCTTTGTACTTTGCCAAAGTGCGTCCCGTTGTAGAGCGAGACGGAATGCTCATCATGGTTGATGACGATCGAATGAAACTTCGCCAAGGCGAATCAATCGAGCAACGCATGGTTCGCTTCCGAACACTTGGCTGCTATCCACTCACCGGAGCAGTTGAGAGTGAGTCAGTAGACCTAGAAGGCATCTTGACTGAGCTATTTACTGCCACTACATCGGAACGTCAGGGTCGACTCATCGACCATGACGGTGCTGGCTCAATGGAGAAGAAAAAAATTGAGGGCTACTTCTAATGAGGCAGCGTTCATCTCAACCCACAGGCCCTGTCGCAGATTTTTTGGCCGCGCAGGAGTCCAAAGGGCTTTTGCGATTTATTACGTGCGGAAGTGTTGACGACGGCAAGAGCACGCTCATTGGACGTCTTCTATACGAGTCAAAGCAAATCTTTGATGATCAGTTAGCCACTTTGTCTCAAGACTCCGAACGCGTCGGAACACAAGGTGGCAACCTTGACTTCGCCCTGCTCACTGACGGACTACAAGCAGAGCGCGAGCAAGGAATCACTATCGATGTTGCGTATCGCTTTTTCAGCACAGATCGTCGCACATTTATTGTTGCCGACACGCCAGGACACGAGCAATACACCCGAAATATGGTGACTGGGGCATCAACGGCTGACTTGGCAATCGTGCTGATTGACGCACGCAAGGGCGTTCTTACACAAACCCGGCGCCACTCGTTTCTTGTACATCTGCTCGGCATAACCAATGTCATTGTTGCGGTTAACAAGATCGATCTCGTGGACTATGACTCAACGATCTTTCAAGATATTGAGACTTCTTACCGCGAATTCTCCCAAGAGTTTGGATTCACGAACTTATCGTTTGTTCCAGTGTCGGCACTCAATGGTGACAACATCACGACTGCGAGCGCAGCAATGCCGTGGTATCACGGCCCAACACTTCTTTCTATTCTCGAAGAAACAGAAGCTCATGCCCTGTCTCACGACAAACCATTTCGTATGTATGTGCAATCCGTGAGCAGACCGAACCAAGATTTTCGCGGATACTTAGGTTTTGTTGCTAGCGGATCACTATCCGTCGGTGACAGTATCCAAGTACAACCAAGCGGAAAAATTTCTCGAGTTGCATCGCTGCCAAGTTTTGATGGTGATCGTCAGCACGTTGTAGCGGGCGAAAGCATCCAAATCGTCCTAGACGATGAAATCGACATTAGTCGTGGTGACTTGTTGTGCACACCCGACTCAGTACCTGACGTCGGCAATCAATTTGAAGCATTCATGGTCTGGACTGACGAAAACCAGATGATGCCACATCGTTCTTATCTGCTCAAGATTGGCACCAAAACAGTCGGTGTCATGATTGATAAACCCAAATACAAGATCAACGTCAACACGCTTGAGCACCTCGCAGCCTCCACTCTTGAGCTCAATGACATTGCTATTTGTAATCTCGCTACCGATCGACCTGTCGCTTATGACCCATACGTCAACAACAGATACTCCGGAAGTTTTGTCATCATTGACCGAATCACGAGCAAGACAGTCGGTGCTGGGATGATTCGTCACTCCCTGCGTCGAGATTCAAATATTTCTTGGCAACATACATCAATTGAGCGACATCATCGCGAAGAACTGAATCATCAGCGCAGTGCCACTATTTGGTTTACGGGTCTCTCCGGAAGCGGAAAAAGCACCGTGGCAAATGCGCTCGAAATAAAACTTCATGCGATGGGACTGCGCACATATCTTCTTGACGGCGACAACCTGCGCCACGGTTTAACACGGGATCTAGGGTTTACAACTGCTGATCGAATCGAAAACCTCAGACGGGCAAGTCATGTGGCTCAGATCCTCAACAATGCTGGTGTCATAGTTCTTGCCTGCTTCATTAGTCCGTTCGAATCCGAAAGAACATCGGCCAAAGAGGTCATCGGTGAAGAAAACTTCATTGAAGTTTTTGTTGATGCTCCCATCGCAGTCACAGAGAAGCGTGACCCCAAAGGCCTCTACAAAAAAGCACGCGCTGGCGAACTTCCAAACTTTACTGGCATTGACTCTGATTACGAACGACCAACATCGCCATCAATTCATATCCGAACAGATGAGCTAGAAATTGATGCCAGCGTTGATGTGATACTTCAGCACTTACGCAACCTACTGCTATTGCCGTAAAATTACTTCAAGATTTTTTAAACGTGCAGGCCGCACTCAATCTTGTCTTGTCCGGCCCAACGACCCGATCGCTTATCTTGCGCACCATCAACGGGTCGCGTGCATGGCCAGCATCCGATTGATGAATACCCTTTGTCGACGAGTGGATGCTCTGGCAATTCATTAATGCGTTCGTAGAGTGAAATATCGTCATCAGACATTGCGGCCAACGGATTCACTTTGATTACATTGCGCATAATGTCATACGACATCACCGGCGTCGTTGCACGCGTCGGCGCGTCGGCGCGACGGACTCCCGTCACCCAGCCAGTTTTTTCTGCGAGTAAGCGCTCAAGTGGTTCGACTTTTCGTGCAGCACAACAGCCTTCGATATTTGTTTGCCACAAATTTTCTGACTCCACGAGTGGCTCGATGACGCGCAAGTTGAGATTGAACTTGTTGCGCAACTCGGTTGCGAACCAATGTGTCTCAGCAAAAAGAAACTGAGTGTCGAGCATCACGATCTCTATGCCTGGCACTGCGGTCGATGCCACGTGAGCAAGCACTGCATCAGAAAAACTGCATGTGACAACAAGACCCTCGCCGAGCAGGTCGTAGGCGTAGCGCACGATCTCTTGTGGCTGGGCATCTTCGAGTTCACGCGCGGCCTGATGAATCTGGGCAAGCGACTGGCTCAAGGACTCCTTTGAGGTCTGGATTTGAGTCATCCAGAGAGCATACCCTAAAGATGACTATTCCTATCGGGTTTTGCGACAATACCTGAATTAGGCTTGAAACCGCACCAATCCTTGGTCAATCACCAGCCGGTCTGCGACCGAGGTAGAGAAAACGGCCTCGCCTGATGCGGTCACCCACATCCGCACGGTGAGCTCTTCGCCAGGCAAAACTGGCGACGCAAATCGGCCTTCAATATGAGTGAACTTTGCTGAATCGCCCCCGCAGAGCGAATGCAACAGCGCTCGGCCCGTGAAACCGTACGTGCAGAGTCCATGCAGAATTGGCTGATCAAATCCGCCCATGGCTGCAAATGATGGATCGCTGTGCAGTGGATTGCGATCGCCGTTGAGTCGATAGATGAGTGCTTGTTCGGGAAGTGTTTTGTATGAGACCACATGATCAGGCGCGCGATCTGGAGCAACGTTCTGAGGTCCGCTTGGTCCGCGCTCGCCACCCCAACCACCTTCGCCACGAATAAACACTGACGAAGTATTTGTAAACACTGGCTTGCCATCTGCTTTGTCGACTGCTTCTGTAGATGTCACGACAACTGCGGCTTTACCCTTGTCGTACATCGCCGTGATGCGACCTTTCATGATGACTGTTCCGGCTACCGGCAAAGGGCGGTACAGCGTGACTGCTTGTTGCCCATGTACCAACATGGCCGGATTGAACTGACCAATATTTCGCATTGGACTCGCTCCACCACCAGCCATGCCGACAACGACTGGAAATGTTGGAAGCACCTGCTGTTGAACGTCTTTGGTGTTTTCAGTTGTGTAGGACAATTCATTGTTTTTAGCGCCGACGCCGACGGCGTACAGGAGTGCGTCTTTGCTGGTCCATGATGCTTCAAACGCATCGCCTTCGGTTCCTACTGCTTCTGGATTAAGTGCCATGTCATGTTTCTTTCTGTGTTGTGTTGCATGTCTGAAATTGCATTAGTGATGTGATGAATTATTTTCTTAATGTTGTCTGGGGATACGAGCCTTCTTCGCCATCCATGCCAGCGTTTGGTCGAGATTGAGCAAGTAATTGCTCAACGATTGGACCAAGACGTGTGGGATCTGCGACGGGTTCAATGCGCGGACCACGATGCCAGCCTTCGGCAATGGCTAGCACCTGACCACTTGCCTCAAAAACGCATCCCGAAACAGCAGCGCTCTCTTCTGATGCAAGCCATGTCACAATTGGGGCGATCCATTTTGGTGAGCGCATGTCGCGTTCGTGATCTGTCTCAGGAGCAGCACCGAGGCCTTCTGTCATTCGAGTGAGCGCAACTGGTGCAACAGCATTGACCGTCACGCCATAACGCGCAAGTTCAAGCGCGGCAATGTTGGTGAACGCAGCAATGCCTGCCTTTGCAGCACCGTAGTTTGTTTGTCCAATGTTGCCGTAGATGCCCGACACTGATGTGGTGTTGATAATGCGTCCACTCACAGCATGGCCGTCTTTAGAACGGTCACGCCAGTACGCAGCAGCCCATCGTGCAGGCGCGAATGTTCCTTTGAGGTGCACTTTGATGACAGCATCCCATTCTGCTTCGCTCATGTTGGCAAGCATTCTGTCGCGCAAGATTCCGGCATTATTAACGACGACATGCAAATCACCAAAAGTCGTGACAGCAGTATTAATCAAACGCTCTGCTCCCTCCCAACTTGAAATATCGTCGCCGTTGGCAACGGCTTCGCCACCCATTGCGAGAATTTCATTGACAACGGACTGCGCCGGCGAAAGATCTCCGCCAGAGCCGTCGATGCCGCCACCAAGATCGTTCACCACAACGCGAGCACCATGGGTGGCCAAACTCAGCGCATGCTCGCGTCCTATTCCTCGACCAGCACCCGTGACAATCGCCACGCGCCCTTCACACAACCGTGCCATAACTCCCCTTCTGGTCACATCCAAAATGTGACGATGAACTTCTTATCCTAGAGAATCTTGCTCCACACGAGCACAGCCGTAGAAGCGCCCTAACCTGATTTATCGTGTCTAGATCTGTTCTCGTCGTTGGTGCCGGTCCCGCCGGAATCGCTAGTGCCCTGACATTACAAAGGCACGGCCACACAGTCACCGTGCTTGACAAGGCAAAGTTCCCGCGCGATAAATGTTGCGGGGACGGACTCACAACTGGCGCATTGCGACTTCTTGAGCAACTGGGTCTGGTTCCTGACATGGTGCCTGACTGGCATCAGTGTGACTCGGCTTGGTTGCGCTCTCCGTCTGGGCGAGAAATTTTGTTACCACTACCCTCCGGTTCTGGACAATTTGCGGCCATTGCGCCGCGACTCCATCTCGACAATGCACTCGTTGTGCTCGCACGATCACGCGGGATAAATATTCTTGAAAATATTTCATTCGAGTCAGTTCTTCGCAACGACAACGATTGTGTCGAGATTCAAACCTCAGGCGGCCCGATGACTGCAGACTTCGTCGTCGCCGCTGACGGAATGTGGTCTCCCGTGAGGCGCGCACTTGGCCTGAGCACACCTTCATATCTAGGCGAGTGGCACGCGTTTCGTCAATATTTTGGCAATGTGACGGGTCCTGCAAGCACACAACTTTGTGTGTGGTTTGAGCCAGACCTTCTGCCAGGTTATGCGTGGTCTTTCCCATTGCCTGGCAACCGTGTGAATTTTGGTTTTGGTGTGTTGCGAACTTCTGACCACAGCGTGCAATACATGAACTCGCTATGGCAAGAACTTCCGACGCGCGCGCACATTGCCGAAGCACTTGGTCCTGATGTCACATTTCTTGGACGTCACACAGCATGGCCAATTCCGGCGCGCATTGATACTGCTACTCGCAGTTCAGGTCGCGTGCTTTTCATTGGTGATGCCGTGTGCGCCACCGACACTTTGACAGGAGAAGGAATCGGCCAGGCATTGCTCACCGGAATCCTTGCTGCTGATGTCATCAACTCTGGTGCGACACCACGCGATGTGCGCGATGGTTATTCTCGAGCACTTGACCAAGAGCTCCTTGCTGATCATCGAATGTCTCAACTGCTCGGAAAAGTTTTGGCACGCCGCATCGGTGCCCGTGCTGCTCTTCGAGTGGCTGACACAAGCGCATGGACACGACGGAACTTTGCTAGATGGATGTTTGAAGACGAACCCCGTGCAGTGCTACTGACTCCACGACGATGGCATCGCAAGTTTTTTGCTCGATCTGGTGCATTTGACCCTACCCACTCGCCCAACTGACACCCCTGTGTTGCCAACAGGTACGGTTACATCATGCGCACACGACTAACTGAACTCCTCGATATTGAACTTCCCATCATGTTGGCGGGCATGGGTGGAGTGTCCTACCACGAACTTGTCGCAGCAGTCTCTGAGGCAGGCGGAATCGGAACACTTGGCGCATCAACAATGTCTGCTGAGCAACTCGTCGAAGAAATGGCTCTTGTTCGACAGCTCACAAAAAAACCATTCGGAGTTGATCTGCTGACTGCGTCTCCCGCAAGCGTTGAGGCTGGTATCGCTGCAGTTATTAGTGGTGGCGCCCGCATCTATGTGGCAGGACTAGGAGTACCGCGCGAGGTCATTGGAGCACTACACAAGAACGGAATCCTCGTCGGATCAATGTGCGGCAAAGTTCGTCACGCAATTGCTGCGGTTGCGTCTGGTTGCGACTTCGTAGTCGCCCAAGGAACAGAGGCTGGCGGCCATACCGGTACTGTTGCCACGATGGCTCTTGTGCCACAAGTTGTTGATGCAGTCGGAGACAAAGTACCCGTCGTCGCTGCTGGTGGATTATTTGATGGACGTGGCTTAGCCGCGGCACTCGCCCTCGGAGCAGACGGTGTGTGGATCGGAACACGATTCATCGCCACTCCAGAAGCACGCACTGTCAACGGATACAAAGAGACTCTTATCGGACTTACCGAAGACGGAACGGTTATCAGCCGCGGATTCACTGGCAAGACCTGTCGTGTCGTACGAAACGAATGGACACAGCACTACGAAGAACACCCCGAAGAACTCAAGTCGTTTCCTGAGCAATTCATAGTGTCAAGTCGTGCAGGAGCAAATCATCTCGGACCATCTGACGGCGTGACTGCAGATTTGACCAAAGAGTTCATGCCAGCAGGTCAAGGTGCTGGCGCGATTAACGGACTGATTCCGGCCGCAACGCTTGTGCAGCAAATCATGGACGAAGCGGAGCAGGTTTTGTCACGCATGTCTGGTCTTCGCCACAACTAATGCTCTCTCTGCTTCGACGCAATCGGGAGATTCGTTTAGTTTTCGCCGCTCAAGTTATTTCATATCTTGGCGACTGGTTCACTTTTGTTGCACTCGCAGGGCTCGTTGAAGATTTAACAGGCTCAAAGTTCTTGGTCTCCCTAGTGCTGGTCTCGTTTACATTGCCAGCATTTTTTACATCGCCAATTGCAGGTGCAATGGCTGACCGATACGACCGTCGACGAATTATTATTGTCGTCTCTCTTGGTCAAGGTGTTGCTGCCTTGTCAATGTTGCTCGTCACTGATAGCCGAGTGTGGTTGGCTTTTGTGGCACAATCCGTCATCTCGGGCCTTGGTGCATTCGTTCGACCGGCGAGTGAAGCAGCAATTCCCAATCTGGTGGACAACGAGGAAGACCTACGCACTGCCAACTCAGTCTTTGGCAGCACATGGGGAGTGATGTTGGCCTTAGGGGCAGCACTCGGCGGTATTTTTTCGCAAACGTTTGGCCGCAACGCGGCATTTTTATTTGATGCGGTGAGTTTTTGTATTGCCGCTGGGCTGATTGCACTCGTGCATCGCGCAATGCAGAGTCATGAGACAGGTACAGGATCGGGCAAACGCATTCAGCCCATTGCCGACATGAAAGAAGCAGTGACTCTGGCTCGTCAAGATCCGATCATTTTGGCGCTCCTGAGTTCTAAGGTCACCTTTGCAGTTGGTGCCGGAATAGTGAGCCAGTTGCCGATTCTTGCGTCGAACGCATTTAATGCTGGCGATGCAGGCAGAGGCTTGCTCATTGGTGCACGAGGTGTTGGTTCTGGTCTTGGTCCTCTTATTGCTATGCGCTTAGTTGGCAACGACATGTCAAAACTTTTGCGGGTCTGTGGTTTTGCTGGACTTGTTTTTTCTGGCTGTTATTTCGGCGCAGCAATCAGCCCGGTAATGCCACTCGCATGTCTTTTTATTGGACTTGCCCATCTTGGTGGTGGCGCACAGTGGACTCTTTCTACATACGGTCTACAAGTTGAGTCTCCCGATCATTTGCGTGGTCGCGTGATGGCTGGTGACTTTGCGCTTGTCACGCTCATGTTGGGACTAACAAGTATTTTGGCAGGACTGACATCAGACGCAATAGGAGTTCGCCCGACGATTGCAATTTTCGCCACTGCAGCAGCAGCAGCGTCAATAACCTACTTGCTACTCACGAAAAAACTAGTCCGACAGATTCGCGCTCGTTCTTTGTAGAAGTAACGCTAGTGAGCGGCATCAGCGCATTTTGCTGCGGCGTCCATTAGACGTTGCGCACGCATATCAGCGGCAAGGTTGGCAGCCATTTGATTCATGACATATGCAAATGACATCTGACGTGACTCTTGGGCAAAAGCCACTGAACCGCCAGCACCCGGATGTCCGTAGCTTCCGCTTCCGGCATATGGACTGAATTGTCCGTGAGTCATGAACCCCATCCCGAATGTGGTTGGCATGATCAAACACGTATCGGCCTCACCAACAGGAGTAACCGTGGTGCTTACGCACTCACGAATGCTGTCGTTCATTAACTGCACGCCGTTTACGGGCCAAAGTGTTGCCGCATACATTGTCGCTAGTGACCGCGCGTTCGAGATTCCGTTTGCTGCAGGAATTTCTGCCGCATGAACTGCGCGCGTATTGAACACTCCCTCAGTCGAAGTGATCTCACCAAACGCACCGTTAAGCGATAGCGCCCGACCTCCTGGACTATCTGGCCCCATCATGTCAGCAATCATTTTGGCAATAGCGGGGTCAACCGCTGGTGCGTTGGGATCGATGGGCTCGTTTGTCAGTCGCGACACCCGTGGTTCGTATTGCTCTGGAAGACCAATAAATATTTCTACGCCGAGTGGCCCGGCGATTTCTTCCGCAACAAAGCGCCCTGGCCCGCGACCGTCAACGCGGCGAATGAGTTCGCCGGCAAGCCAACCATATGTAAGAGCGTGGTAGCCGTGTTTTGTACCGATTGGCCATGCCGGTGCAGTGGCGGCAAGTCGTGACGTAATCGTGTTCCAGTCCAATGCTTCTTGCAAACTGATTTTGCCATCAACAGTGAAGAGCCCGCACTGGTGAGACAACAACTGTGCGACTGTTGCATCTTGCTTGCCGTGTTGAGCAAACTCTGGCCAATACTGTGCAACAGGCGCTCCGTAATCAAGGAGTCCTCGCTGCACCAACATCGCAATAGCGATTGCGGTTACTCCCTTTGTCGTGCTGAAAACTAATTGCAACGCGTCGCTGGTGTATTCAGTTGTTTTGTCTTTGTCGAACCAACCGCCAGTTAAGTCAACAACACATTCTCCGCGGTGAAACGCGCTAACGCCAGCACCGAGATCAGCGCCGCTGTCTAAGTTCGCCTGAAATGCATCTTTGACGGCTTCCCAGCCAGGCGCAACATACCCATTGACGGGGGCGCTCATCAGCCAACCTCATCGACGATTGAGCGTAATGTCTCCATTGTCTTGACAGCATCTGGGCCGACAGGGTTAACCGACAACACAGTGACGCCAGCCTCCTTGAATGCTCCGACACGCTCTTTGATGTATCCGCGCGGTCCGACCAAGTTGGATAGTTCCAGCCATTCGCCAGGAACTTCAGCAGCGGCTTCTTTCTTCTTGCCATCCAAATAAAGATCCTGAATTGCGACTGCTTCTTTTTCATAGCCGTACGCATGGGCAATATCGTTGTAAAAGTTTTTGCCGCGCGCTCCCATGCCGCCGACATAAAGCGCCGTCGTTGGACGTGCGAAATCTAAAATCTTTGCTTGTGCGTCTCCAGTGAGTGACTCATCAATCGCCAACATTCCGCCAGCACTGATTTCAAGACGACCAAGCGATGGATCACGTTTTGCTAAGCCAGCCTTGAGTGGATTGCCCCACACGTTTTGGAACTTCTCTGGAATAAACATGATCGGCAACCAACCGTCAGCGTATGTAGCAGTTGCTTCAACACTTTTTTCCATTAGCGATGCCCACCAGATAGGGATGCTTGAGCGCAACGGATGATTAATAATCTTGAGCGGTTTTCCGAGTCCTGTTCCTTCGCCCGCTGGCAGCGGAATTTGAATCGTTTTACCAGAGTATTCAAGCGCCTTCTCGCGCTTCCAAATTTCGCGACACACGTCCATGTATTCTTTGGTGCGTTGCATCGGCTTCTCGTACGGGATTCCGTGGAAACCTTCAATCACCTGTGGACCAGACGCGCCGAGTCCTAAAATAAAACGGCCATCGCTGACATAATCACAGCCAGCTGCAGTCATCGCCATCAGCGCAGCAGAGCGCGAGTAGATATTGACAATGCCTGTTCCGATCTCGACACGATTAGTAACAGCAGCCAAATAGCCAATCTGAGAGATTGCATCAAAACTGTACGCCTCGGCAACCCAAACCTGGTCAAGACCAGCCTTTTCGAGTTCGACAACACGAGCAGCAGACTCTTTGAAACCACCTGCGTAATTAATCATCATTGACAACTTCATATAATTCCCCTTTGTTTGTGACATAACCTTAGGTTGCAATTGCGTTTCTGCCGAAGTCCTGCGACACTCACTAGGTGCCAATCGTCCCTCAGATCGCTCAGCGTTCACTGGCAACTGGTCTTTCTTTAAATACCGTTCAATGGTCAAGCCCGCTCACGCATACAGGCACTCCACTGGTGTTGGTTCATGGCCTGGCCTCTAACGCCAGATTGTGGGACGGGCCAGCCCGTGCACTCGCTGCCCTAGGTCATCCCGTGATCGCGATCGATCAGCGCGGACATGGCCACAGCGATAAAACCGAATCTGGCTACGACATGGCAACGATCACCGATGATCTCGCCGCCTTGCTTGAAGATCTCCGCACAGATGGCTGGGATCGCCCAGTTGTTATCGGTCAATCCTGGGGTGGCAATGTCGTGATTGAACTCGCATGGAAATATCCGGCGCTCGTGCGAGGAGTCTGTGGAGTCGATGGCGGAACAATTGAGTTGTCTGAGTATTTTCCAGATTGGAACGACTGCAAAAAAGTAATGGCGCCACCGCGAATTGCTGGCATGAAACACGACACGCTACAAGCTGCTATTGCGGCATCTCACTCAGACTGGTCAGCAGAGGCAATCGCTGGAGCAATGAGCAATATGGAGCGACTTGATGATGGCACGATCAGACCATGGCTGACATTTGACCGACATATTTTAGTGTTGCACGGCTTATGGCAACATCGCCCCTCAGAACGTTTTGGCCAAATCAGCGTCCCAGTGATGTTCACTCCAGCAGCAAGTTCTGCCACAATCGATGACGACATGACGCGTAACAAAATTGCTGCACTTGATCTTGCCAATAGCCAACTCTCATCATGTCGCGTTGAATGGTTTCGTCCTGCCGATCACGATCTGCATGCTCAGCATCCGCAGCGATTTGCCGACGTCATCCACGCTGCATGTTCAGACGGATTTTTCTCATGACGTTGCCTCGCATTCTTGCCATTATGGGATCAGGCGAAACTGCTCCCACTATGGTGACAACACACCGACGCCTAACCGCGCTACTTCCCTCTCCTGTTCAGGCAGTCGTGCTTGACACGCCGTATGGATTCCAAGAGAATGCTCCAGATCTGGCGCTTCGTGCTGTCGAATATTTTAAAACAAGTATCAACGTCGACCTTCAGGTGGCTGGATTGGTGCGAATGAAAGATACGCACATTGCCGCAGACCCTGTCGAGACAGAACGTGGTCTTCGCCGTCTCGCAGATGCTGATTACGTGTTTGCGGGGCCAGGATCACCGACGTATGCATTGCGCCAATGGAGCGAAACAACCGTGGCTACTCTGCTTGCAGAAAAATTGCGCACGGGCGGCATCGTTGTCTTTGCATCTGCTGCAGCGCTGACTCTGGGCAAAGCGACTGTTCCTGTGTATGAAATTTACAAGGTAGGAGAAAACGTTCGACGCCTTGACGGACTCGACCTCTTGTCAGTCATCGGAATTAATGCGGCCGTTATCCCCCACTACGACAACGCCGAAGGTGCCAACCACGACACTCGCTTTTGTTATCTAGGCGAGGCACGTCTCGTCATGTTTGAATCGATGCTTGACGACGACACGTTCGTACTCGGAGTCGACGAGCACACCGGGCTAGTCATTGATCTTGATACTCAGATCGCCACAGTTGTTGGCAATGGCACGGTCACAGTGCGCTTGCGTGGGCAATCGCATGTCTTTGCAACTGGCGCAACATTGTCACTGGAGTATCTACAAAATCCATGGACACAGAATGCTGATGCACCCCAAGCCCCGCAACGAGCCATCGTCACGCTCGATGATGTTGACCCTCAGGCGTTGTCACTTGCCGCCGACACCGACAAAGCAATTGCTGAATTTGATCTGGCAATTGCTGGTGCCGATGCACCAGGGGCGGTGCGTGCTGCGCTCACACTTGAATCGTGTATTCGTTCGTGGTCGGCCGACACACTGCAGAGCGATTCTGCCGATCGGGCCCATGCAGTATTGCGATCAATGATCAGCCGTCTCGGAGACGCCGCAACAACTGGCTTGCAAGACCCACGACAAGTTCTTGCCCCATTTGTTGATGCATTAATTACAGTACGTACAATTGTGCGCGCCGAAAAGCGATACGACCTCTCCGACATTATTCGGGATATTTTTGCAGCACAAGGTATTGAAGTCCGCGACACACCAGATGGTGTGGAGTGGAATCTACACGTGATGTAGAGCCGAGATTCTTACTCGCCCTCGAATACCTGTTGCACCATAGACAGCGGCAAACATCGCTGCCGCAACAAGAATAATTGTTGCACTGACAGATGTATCGAGATGGTACGCCATATTCATTCCGATGAATCCTGATGCTGCTCCGACGGCTGGAGAGACCCACAACATGCGCGCAATCGAGTTAGTAGTCATTCGAGAAACGGAAGCCGGAATAACGAGCATCGCAGAGATCAACAATGTGCCGATTACTCGCATCGTGACCAAAATTGTCAATGACAACATCACCATTAAGAGCGCTTCAACCCATTGCACTTGAACACCTGTAACTTCGGCAACATCGGGATCAAATGTGGCAAATACCATTTTGCGATACGCCATGACGACGATCACGACAACGACAACTGTCACTACCGTCACCGCAATGATGTCGCTTGTCTTGACTCCCAGAACGCTCCCAAACAACACTGCCTCAATGCTTTTTTTTGCTTGTCCATAGCG
>JAEMRC010000027.1 GCA_016463545.1 Ilumatobacteraceae bacterium | reverse complement strand
TTACCAGCCAGGAACGGGTTTGAGGTCACCATATTGCCCGGAAGTACATCTAGATCTTCTGCCCACATCTCATCTGCCCGCTGATAACCAGCGTTGTTGATCAATCAAGACTGTTCTGTAAGGCGTCGACAACACATTCAAGAAGCCAGCCCAAATAGGCGTAGAGGTGAATCTGAGGTGCATTGGGGTCATCGTCGTTGATGATCTCTTGGGCTTCATCGTTCTCTGATACGTCCAACATGGTGCCAAGGACAAGACGCAAAGAATTAATTGTTTGCATAAATTGCATGAGGTCTCCCTCAGACAGTGCGTCATGTGAGTCGAGAACTCGCCGTGAAATATCAATTGCAGTGCGGCGTGATTGCAATAATTCGCTACGCATCAGTCTTTGATATTCGGCGTCATGGAGCGCATCATTGTGATACGCGGTCGGAAACAATCGTCGCAATCGCCCGTCATCAGTTTCTTCGTTGAGCAATGATTCCAGTTCATCTAAAAAGTGATTGAAGGATTGGCGTTCATCATCGGCGAGATTCAGAACAAACATGCCGTCAGGTGTTACATCAACGGGGCCAGATTGTTTGCGACGACGCATGGTCAGGAGTCCTGTTGCATCGTGGCCCACAGGCCATGGTCGTGCAGTCTGTAGACATCTAGTTCTGCGCGTTCACGAGAGCCGTTGGCTACGACTGCTCTGCCTTTTTCGTGCACGTCGAGCATGAGTTCGGTGGCCTTTTCATTGGAATAGCCGAATAATTTTTGCAGGACGAATGTGACATACGACATCAGATTGATTGGGTCGTTCCAGACCAACACGATCCACGGCGTGTCAAGATCAACGACGTCTGATGTGTTGGGCTCGTCGGCGATGACAGGCTGTTCGGCGGGTCGCACGGAGGGGCTCACAGGAACATTGTGGCGCAATTAGGGGTTTTTGGCTACTGCTCGTACGATGAAGTCCTTATGTCCATCAAAGTTCGCCCCGTTGTGCCGTCGCGGCTTGTTGGCAGGGGTGGGCATGAATCGTCGCGAGCACCGTCATCTGTTGTGGGTGCGTATGTTGCGTTGACCAAACCGCGGATCATCGAACTACTACTCATCACCACAGTGCCAACCATGGTGCTAGCAGAGGGTGGTTGGCCATCATGGGGTCTAGTGCTCGTCACATTGCTTGGCGGCACGTTGGCAGCCGGCGGAGCAAACGCAATCAATATGTACATCGATCGAGACATTGATGCACTCATGGAGCGCACCAAAATGCGACCGCTTGTCACGGGCGTGATCGCCCCCCGAAACGCATTGATCTTTGCTATTTCGCTTGAGTTCATTGCATTTGGCGTGTTGTGGGCGGGTGCCAATCTCTTGTCCGGAATCCTGGCGATCTGTGCAACGTTGTTCTATGTGTTTGTTTACAGCCTGTGGCTCAAACGAACGAGCAAACAAAATATTGTGATTGGCGGTGCTGCTGGTGCTGTCCCCGTGTTAGTGGGGTGGGCAGCGGTCACAAATTCGGTCAGTTGGTCGGCGGTCTTGCTGTTTGCGGTCATATTTTTCTGGACACCACCCCATTTCTGGGCTCTTGCAATTCGCCACAACGATGACTACAAAGCGGCCGGAGTTCCGATGTTGCCCGCCGTGGTTTCTCTGCGTCAGACCATCGCGGCAATGGTTCGCTACTGCATCGCCGTGGTGGTGGTCAGTTTGGTGCTGATCCCCGTTGCTGATTTGGGGTGGATCTATGGCGTTGTGGCCGTGATCGTTGGGTTGTTGTTCTTGGGAGGCACAATCGCACTAGGTCGTAGACCTAGTGAAGCCGGAGCAATGAGGCTCTTTTCTTTCTCAATTACGTATATCTCGCTCTTGTTTTTGGCTCTCACGGTCGATGTTCTTGTGCGCTAAAAAAGATGCCTTCGTGTTACGCAATCTGTGGAGGATTTCCTTCTGAGGCAAGGCGATTAGGTAGTGTAATAGCCGAACTATCGGAGTTTCGTCCGTGTCATTTTTACCAAGGACATTGGGCGCAGGAGACCATTAATCCATGACCACAATTCACACGAATGTTGATGTAACCGCGGCTGGCAGTCGCGCGGCATCTCTTGTGTCTGTCATCGCCGACTGGATCACCACAGCCGACCACAAAAAAATTGGTCGATTATTTATTGGCTCGTCACTTGTAGCGGCTGTAGCCACTGCGGTTCTTGCTGCGTTTCTTGGGCTCGAACGAATGAGTGCATCTAGCTATTCAATTCTCAACGGAGACTCCGTCGTGCAACTTTTTGCGGCGTATCAGTTTTCTCTTGTCTATGCCATTGTTGCGCCACTGTTTATTGGACTGGCCATTGCTGTTGTGCCGTTGCAGTTGGGTTCGCGTTCATTGTCGTATCCACGTCTGGCTGCGTTTGGCTTTTGGGCGTGGGCGAGTGGCCTGATCATCACACTCGCAGCCTTAGGCGCTAACGGTGGCCCTGGTGGCGGCAACTCCAACATGGTGGATCTGTATCTCTTGGCACTCGGACTTGTTGCGCTCGGGCTCAGTGCAGCATCGGTCAGCATCGCAGTGACTGTGCTGACATCACGCGCACCCGGCATGTCGCTCTTGCGAACACCAATGTTTAGTTGGTCTGCACTCATGGGTTCGATGGCCACAGTTTTGACATTGCCCGTGTTGATCGGAACACTCGCGTACCTCTACGTTGACCACACATACGGACGTGTGGCGTTTGGTGGCAACGTAGATGTCACTAAGTGGATCGGTTGGTCTTTCGCTCAGCCTCAGACTTTTATCTTTGCCGTGATGGCCGTTGGTGTCTTGGCAGAACTGGCTCCGATTGTTGCTGGTGTTCGTCAACCGCTTCGACCCATCATGCTGATCGGCATCACACTTGTTTCGACTGCGGCGTTGGGTGCGGCGACACAAAGTACTCACGCGATGTCGTGGACCGGAACAACCTCGGACAAAGTTCAAGAATTCATCCCGTTCGCACTGTTTAATCTTCTGCCCATCCTGGGAGTGCTCATCGTGTTAGCGCTTGGCGGACTGGCAGCAAAAGCCGGTCGAGTCAAGCCGACTGCAAGTTTCGTGTTCGCATTTCTTGGAACCGGAATGATTCTTGTCGGCATGCTTGTTCATGCATTGTCATTGATTGGCCCTGCGGCATTAGCCGGAACAGTGGCGCAAGAATCATCAACGCTGTATGTGGTGTACGGAGCAGTCATGGTGGCGCTCGGTGCGATTGTGCACTGGGGTCCTAAGTTGTGGGGACGACGATTGCCTGAAAAACAAATGTTTGGTCTTGCCGCACTGTCTCTGGTGGCGACAGTTCTGAGTTCTTTGCCGTACGTTCTCGCTGGCTTTCTTGATCAACCTGGCAATGCAGTTGCTGGATGGTCCTATGACGCATCTGCACTTTTGAATACAGTCTCAACGATTGGACATGCGCTGATGTTCATCACCGTGCTTGGTTTCATCGGCCTCGCATTCAAACATTTCACGACCGGAGCACTTGCTGGTGACGATCCGTGGGATGCACATTCTTTGGAGTGGTCAATTCCGTCACCTGCACCTGCTGGCAACTTTGCTGATATTGCAACCGTTGGTTCTGCCGAACCATTACTTGATGTAAAACCTGCACGACAAGGAGCATCGGCATGACACTGACACTTGCATCTGCTGCTACTCCAGCACCAAAACGACAGGCGCTTGTTGCCACTGCAGTTGCTAGTGCCGCAATCACCATGCTGATGGCAGGCATGCTCGGCGTGTGGTTACGTTTTCGTGCCGCCGCTGACACGCGCATGTCGTCAGATGGACGAAAAGTCATCAAGGACTGGTTGCCGTCTGACATCAAGATTCCCGAAGTGTCTTCTAACACGATGCTGGCCGGATTATTTTTTGGATGCGTCATGGCGCAATGGGCTGTGTATGCAGCAAAGCGCGATGATTCATCACACCGCTCTGTTGCATTGGCGGTGTGCTTGCTGATGGAAGTTGCCATTATTAATGCACAGGTCGCGGTGTATAGCCAGATGAAAATTGGTGTCACTGACGGCGCGTACCAGACAATGTTTTATGCAATAACTGGGGTTGTCGTTGTGTTGTTGGCGGTTGGCATGGCGTTCACTTCGGTGACATGGTTTCGATCTGTTGGTGGTCGAGATAACGACAGTCACGTAGTGGCTGCTCACGCGTTGTATTGGTATGTCCTCACTGCAGTTTTTTGCGCAGTGTGGTTTGTGGTGTACGTACAGAAGTAGGACGACATGTTTACGACAGGATCAAAATATTGCTTCGGCATCGCAGGTCTTGGGTCGTTGGGCGCCGTGGTGTACATGGTGTTGGTGAACCCATCTGATGTTGGCGTGCTTGCGCTTCTCGGTATTGCGATTGCAATGTCACTTGTTGGTGGTGTCGCGCAGTTCACCGGTGACTTTGATGTTGACTCACCAAATGATGCCGTCACAGCAAATGTAGTTGCACCCGCAAACAGCATGTGGCCCCTCGTGCTGGCCGTTGGCGGTGTGTTTTTGCTGGTCGGGATGACAACCGATCCGATTATTTTTATTTTAGGAATTGTCATCATTATTGCTGCCGGAGTTGAGTGGGCTTTGCAGTCGTGGGCAGAGCGAGCATCAAGCGATTCTGCTTTCAACAGATTTGTTCGAGAGCGCGCACTAACTTCACTCGAGTTACCCGTCTTTGTCGGTGGCGGTGTGGCGATCATCGCAGTAGCATTTTCGCGAATCATGTTGGCAGTGTCTCCACAAAATGGAGCAATTTTGTTCATCGTGTTAGCCACTGCGGTTCTCATTGTCGGTTTCTTGGTCTCTCTCAAATCAAATATGAAAAAGAGCACGATTGCCGCCACGTGCGTGCTTGGAGCAGTCGTGCTATTGGTCTCTGGTGGTATTGCCGGATTCAGCGGAAATCGCGAACAACTCGTGTCCGCTGCAGCAGAGGATCACTATTCTCACAAGGACTGTGAGGCTTCCGAGTCGAAGTACTTCGATAAAAATTCTGAGAATGCTGTCAGCATGAAGTCTGGAGTAACTGCCACCATCAGAGTCAAAGATGGCAAATTGACCGCTCAACTGATTGGCATCGATACGCAAGTTCAGGCGGTCACAGTGCGACGCTCGAACTCAACAACCATTTTGTTTCGCAACCTAGATGACGCGCAGTATCGACTTGTTGCCAATCTTGGCACTAAAAAAATCGCTGATACTGGCGTTGAAGAAGAGATAGTGGATTGCACACAAATGACCGGAAAAAATCAGACTCAGGCACTGATTCTCAAAATCAGTAAGCCATCGGCGTCATCGGGTCCGTACACGCTGACCGTTCCTGGTCTTGAAGGCCAAGAGATTGCAGTGGTAGTGCCGTGAGTCACGACAGCACATTGACGGATTCGCAGCAGAACCTGAGTACCTTCAAGAAGGTGAAGCAAGTAATGCGTCTGCGCAGATTTGGTTTGGGGCTTGCAGCGAGTAGTGCCATGTTCTTGGTGGGTTGTGCAAGAAATGCACCGCAAGACACATGGCAGCCCAAAGGTGATAACGCTCAGAAGATCAACAAACTGGATTGGATGGTGTTTCCGCTCGCCGGAATCGTCGGCGTTTTAGTCTTTGGGTTAATCGCTTACATCTTGTTTCGTTTTCGTGACAAGGGTCAGGCGCTTCCAACTCAGTCCCACGGAAATCCCGCTGTAGAAATCGCGCTCACCATTGTTCCCGCACTGATTTTGAGCGTCGTCGGGGTGTTCACATTCAAGGGCATTTTTGAACTAGCGCAAACCAACGACACGGAGATGGTAATCAACGTCACCGGACAGCAGTGGTGGTGGGAATATGACTACCCAGCTCAAGTGGTGAACGGAGTCGAGATCACTCAGCCGATCATCACGTCTGGTCAACTTGTTATCCCCACTGGCACCAACGTGTTGTTGCGCGAGACAAGCCGCGACGTTATTCACTCCTACTGGATCCCGGCGCTCAACGGCAAAAAAGACGCAGTTCCTGGTCGTATTAACCTCTTGCGCATTCAAGCAGACAAGCCAGGAATTTTTGCTGGTCAATGCACAGAATTTTGTGGACTATCTCATGCCAACATGCGTATGGAAGCTGTGGCGCTTGGCCCCGAGGACTTTGCGGCATGGATCGCCAATCAACAACGCAACGCCGAAGCACCCGCCCAAGCCACCCTTGCTCAAGAAGGCGAGGCAGTTTTTCTTAACCAATGTATTCGTTGTCACCAAGTCAATGGACTTAAAAAAGCAGACGGCACGGCGGCGATAGCAGCCCCAGATGAAAACGTATATTCAGGTGCGGCACCCAATCTCACGCACCTGATGAGTCGCAACACATTCGCTGGCGCAACTTTTGATCTGCTCACATCTAGCTGTCGCAAGAACGTCTGGACAGCATCGCCTGAAGAATTTGGTTCTGCGTACCTCAAGGGCGTCACGACTGATTGTCTCAATCAGACCGATCTTCGCCGCTGGTTGCGTAATGCGCCTGCAATGAAACCGATGTATGCCGATCCTATTAAACTTGCAAGATCTGATGGCAAATATCGTGGTATGCCCAATCTCGGATTATCCGAGTCCGACATCGACAAACTTGTCGCCTATCTATCGACACTGAAATAATCGGAGCACACTGACTATGGCCATTATCGAACGCCCAGCCCCCACCGCTTCTATCTTGTTGCGCGCCCCCGTGACGCCATCTCAGTCAATGGGCATTGTGCGTCGTCCCGTTACGTCAACGGGCTGGAAATCATGGGTCTTTACTGTCGATCACAAAAAAATTGGCATCATGTATGGAGTCTTCGCGATGTTCTTTTTCATCGTCGGTGGCGTTGAGGCACTTTTAATCCGACTACAACTTGCTACACCTGATGGCAAAATTCTTAGTGCTGATTTGTACAACCAAATGTTCACGATGCATGCAACCACGATGATCTTTTTGTTCGCTATGCCCATGGCGGCAGCATTTGCAAACTACTTTTTGCCGTTGCAGTTAGGTGCGCGTGACGTTGCATTTCCGCGTCTCAACGCTTTAGGACTCTGGCTATTAGTGTCTGGCGGCCTCATCCTGAACGCGTCGTGGTTTTTAGGGGGTGCTGCCGACGGTGGTTGGTTTATGTATTCACCAAACTCCGGACCAGTTTTTTCGCCAAGTAACGGTGTCGACTTCTGGACACTCGGCGTACAGATTGCCGGATTCGGCTCGCTCATCGGCTCAATCAACTTGATCGTCACCATTCTCAACATGCGCGCACCCGGCATGACACTCATGAAGATGCCTGTGTTTTGCTGGATGATTCTGGTGGTGCAGTTCTTGCTGGTGTTCTCATTGCCTGTCATCACCGTTGCGCTCGTACTACTCACCTTTCAGCGCTCCTTTGGCGCTACGTTCTTCGATGTTGCACAAGGAGCAGACCCGTTATTGTGGCAACACTTATTCTGGATCTTCGGGCACCCTGAGGTGTATGTGCTGATTTTGCCGGCCTTTGGAATCATCTCTGAAGTGTTGCCGACGTTTTCTCGAAAGCCACTTTTCGGGTATCCGTTTGTGGTTTTTTCGGGAGCGTCAATCGGGCTCGTCGGTTTTGGTGTGTGGTCTCACCACATGTTTGCAACTGGTCTTGGTCCAATTTCAGTTGCAGCGTTCTCAATTGCAACGATGGCAATTGCAATTCCGACCGGTGTAAAAATCTTTAACTGGACACTCACGATGTGGGGCGGAAAAATCTGGTATTCAACGGCAATGAAGTTCGCCATCGGTCTTATCGTGCTGTTCACAATCGGTGGCTTGTCGGGCGTTACTCATGCAGTGGCTCCGTCAGATACGCAACAAACTGACACGTATTACATCGTGGCCCATTTCCACTATGTTCTTTTTGGCGGAATGGTATTTGGTCTTTTCTCGGGCTTTTACTACTGGTGGCCCAAGGTGTTCGGAAAAATGCTCAACGAAAAACTGGGTGGCTGGAATTTTTGGTTAATGGTGATCGGTATGAATATGACCTTTGGACCCATGCACATTTTGGGCCTACAAGGTCAGCCACGACGGATGTATGTCTGGACCGAAGCTCGCGCTGGTGAGGGGCTCTTCAACTTTGGTTTCTGGAACCGAGTTTCGTCACTTGGTTCTCTTATTTTGGCAATCGGAGTTTTACTCTTCTTGATCAATGTCGTGCACACCACCCGCAAGGGCAAGCCCGCTCCACTCGATCCGTGGGACGCGCGCACACTTGAGTGGATCACAACGAGTCCTCCCAAAGAGCACAACTTCGATCGCATTCCTGTCGTGCATCATCTGGACGACTTCTTTCATCGCAAGTACCAAGAAGACGCCACTACCGGTGCGATGGTGCAGATCGCTACGGGTGAGCAGTTAGTTCGTGATGAAGAAGCAAATGCCGATGCACATATTCATTTGCCGTCTCCGTCGTATTGGCCAATTGCGATTGCGATTGGTGTTGGCACCCTCGGCATGGGAGTGGTGTACGGAGTTCCGATCATGATTGTTGGCGTTCTCATCATCCTCGGTTCTTCTTTCGGATTCGTTCTCGAACCGTCCGTTGCAGACGACATCGATTATGACCCACCGATGTCCGGTGGCCAAGAAACGAAAGAGTTGGCGCCCCTTGGATGATGTAGCAGTTCTCGCCAATCACGACACCGGCCACGACACTGGGCACGGTCATTCCACGTCCACCGGATTATCTAATAACAAGATGGCGATGTGGCTTTTCTTGGGTTCAGAGTGCTTGCTTTTTGGCGGTTTGATTTCTACATACATGCTGTATCGCGGTCGCATCACTCAAGGGCCACGACCATCTCAGATTTTTGATATTCCGTTCACATCGGTCAGCAGTTTTGTCTTGTTGATGTCGTCGCTCACCATGGTGTTGGCAGTGACATCGGCGCAACGAAAAGACAATGAACGCACAAAGTTGTGGCTAACAATCACAGCGTTACTTGGCGCCACCTTTGTTGGCGGCCAGGTTTACGAGTTCACTGCTTTCTATAACGAAGGTTTGGGCTTCACGACAAACCTTTTCAGTTCAAGTTTTTACACCCTCACGGGGTTCCACGGAGTACACGTGACGGTCGGTGTAATTATGCTTTTGTCTCTGCGGGGCATTATCAGTGCAAACAAGGACACGGGCGATCGGGCAGAAGTTGTCGAGTTAATTGGTCTGTACTGGCACTTTGTTGACATCGTGTGGATCATTATTTTCACCCTCGTGTATCTGATCCCGGCATAAAGGAGTCTGCTGATGAATGCCACCGCCACTGATACTCACGAGCAGCATGACTCTCATGCACCCGGTCTGAGTGACGCAACAGCAATCAAGATCGCTCTCATTTTGGCCGCGATGACGGCACTTGAAGTGTCAACCTACTATGTCGACTTCGGTGCATTTTTTATGCCGGTGCTGATGGTGCTGATGGTCGTGAAGTTTTTTACGGTGGTGAGTTACTTCATGCATCTTAAGTTTGAACACCAGATGTTCAAACTCTTGTTCTACACAGGTCTCGGGCTGGCGTTGTTTGTGTACTTTGTGGCACTAGCGACCTTTAAGTTCTTTAGTTAAAGCAGCAGTAGTATCGCCATGCTGTTCGCAGGTGCTGGAGTTTCTCTGAACCCAAATCCGTGGCGTTTTCAACCACACCCCGAAGTGTGGTTGTTGATTGTTTTTCTGGTTGCCGCCTTCGTCTATGCAGTGAGAGTGATTGGCCCGCGAGTCGCGCCTGCCGGACATGTCATTAGCCAGCGACAGACGCGGCTATTTATTCTGATGATTACGCTTCTCTGGCTGGCAACCGATTGGCCAATGCATGATATTGCCGAGGAATATCTGTATTCCGTGCACATGGTGCAACACCTCACCTTGTCGTACTTCATTCCGGCGCTTGCTCTGATGTGTGTGCCCGAGTGGATGTTTCGACTACTGATCGGGACCGGTCGCACCTACCGAGTCGTGCGGTTTGCCACCAAGCCCGTGGTTGCGGGTGTCGCTTTCAATCTCGTCGTGATGATCACTCATATTCCTAAATTGGTAAATCTCAGCGCGAGCAAGGGCCCGCTGCACTATTCGCTTCACATCTTGTTAGTGACGACTGCACTCATGTTTTGGTCACCCGTGTGTGGGCCTCTGCGCGAATGGCAGTTGAAGCCTGGCGGCAAGATGATTTACATGTTCGTGTTGTCGTTTGTGCCAACGATCCCTGCAGGCTGGTTGACGTTTGCCACTGGTTCGGTATATCGCCACTACGACACGCCGATCCGTGTGTGGGGTATCTCAGTGTTGGGGGACCAGCAGGCGGCGGGTGGAATCATGAAACTTGGTGGCTCGGTTTTCATCTGGGCGATCATTGTCTTTTTGTTCTTCAAACGCTTCATCGGCAATTTCCATGAACAACAGAGTTATCTCCATGACGACAACATCCCGGACTCAGAGATTGTTGGCACTGAGGAGCCACTATTGTATGAAGACGTTACTCGTGCATTTGCCCAAGTTCGACCTCCAATAGAAGAGTAAGCAAAAGAAGAGTAAGCAAAAAAAGAGTAACTCTGGCTTTGTTTGATTCTTTTTGCTAGGACCAACGAAATAGTCGCGCCGCAACTAGTGGCGCTATACCTGCCCACAGCAACAACACCACAAGCGAAGTGCCAAGCATTGATGAAGTACCAGTGAGGGCTTCACGCATGACATCTGCAAGTGCGCCAGAGGGCAACGCATGACCAATAGCCCGCAACGGTGTTGGCAATTTGTCCATTGGGACAATGATTCCGCCCAGCAACAACAGCACCAAATACAAGCCGTTTTGTGCTGCCAAATTAATTTCTCCACGAAGTGTGCCCGCCATTGTGAGGCCGATTCCGGCAAATGCACTGGTGCCCAATAAGACAACAAGAATTGCCAGCAACCATGTGGCGTTCGCAGGGCGCCATCCGAGCATCAGCCCTATTGGCAACAGCACAATCATCTGCACGACTTCGACACAAAAGACGCTGATTATTTTTGCAAGTATCAGCCTCGAGCGACCTAGCGGCGTTGCACCTAAGCGCTTCAGCACTTGATACGAACGTTCAAAACCAGTTGCGATTCCTAGGCTGACCATGGCACTTGACATCACCGCAAGAGCCAGAATGCCAGGCAATAAAAACTGTGCTGGCTTATCTGTGTCGGTCGGCAGAACGTCAACAAGACCAAAAAAAACTAAGAGCAAGACCGGAATGCCAAGTGTCAGGAGCAATTGCTCTCCGTTGCGCGATACCAGTTGTAACTCTGCGCGCAGTTGGGCTCGCAGAGCGCTCATGTCTTGTTCTCCGATGCTGCAACAATGCGCGAGAACATATCCTCAAGAGACTCAAGCGATGACACATGATGCAACGGTAAGTTCTTCTCGTGTAGCCATGACGACAGTGCAGCAATAATCGCTGGGGTAGACACCACGGCGATGTTGTAGTCGCCGCTACTTTGCGCACGAGTAACACTGCAGCCAAGTGCGCGAGAGAGATCTGCAATATCAAGGTTCTGATCAGAAGTGAATCGTGTGTACTCGTGTCCTTTGCGAAGTTCGCCGATTGATCCTGCTGCTGCTACACGTCCGTGATCGAAAATAACAATATGGTCGGCAACCTTTTCTGCTTCTGACAGTTCATGTGTTGCCAGCAGCACGGTGCATCCATCGTGAGCCAACTTTGTCACGATGTCACGGATAATGAGTCGGCCGTTTACATCAACCCCCGACGTGGGTTCGTCAAGAAAAACAACATCGGGCTGTGCCGCCAGGACTAGGGCTAGCGACACTCGTTGTTGTTCGCCGCCTGATAGTCGTTTCCAAATATGTTGTCGACGTTCATCAAGGCCCACCATCGAAATGAGTTCGTTGGCGTTGCACTGCTTGTCGTAGATGTCGCAAAATTGTTGCACGACATCACAGACTCGGGCACTGGGGTATATGCCGCCGCCTTGCAACATCACCCCCATGCGTGTGGTGAGTTTGTCGTGGTCACGGATTGGGTGTAATCCCAGCACCTCAACATGTCCGGAACTGCTCTTGACAAATCCCTCACATACTTCGATCACAGACGTCTTTCCGGCGCCGTTTGGCCCCAAGATGGCGGTGACTTCGCCAGACGCGGCATGAAAAGAAACATTATTAACGGCACAAATATCGCCATATCGAACCACGAGGTTTTCTACGATGACGCCGTTCACAGACTCCACACTACGAAACAGAACAGGTTCACCTAGCCTCCGAAGGTAACCTCAGTGCTGTGATTGATGTCCGATTATTGCGCTCCGACCCAGAGGGTGTCAGGGCCTCGCTAGCACGGCGTGGGGCGCCACTTCTTTTGCAGCAAATCGACGAAGCCACCGCGTTTGATGCTGGATTACGAGATATTTCTGCTGAGCGTGACTCCCTTCGGTCCTCGATTAACGAACTCAGCAAACAGGTCGCAGGGTTGCGCCGCGATGGCCAAGATGCAGAGGCTGAACAAGCGATGGCTACAAGTCGTTCCCTCGGAGACACCGAGCGTGTGTTGCAGGCCGAGTTTGATCGTGTCAATGCGCAACTGCGCGATGCGCTCTTGAGTATTCCCAACTTCCCGCATGTCGACGCACCAGACGGCGCGGGTGATCATGACAATCCTGTCATCAAAGGACCAATCGGATTGGCCAGTCATTTCCCCGATCATCAACGAGTGCCACATTGGGATACCGCGACAGAACTTGGCATCCTTGACAATGAGCGTGCCACAAAAATTTCCGGCGCGATGTTCACAATGCAACGTGGTCTAGGTGCAACTTTGTCGCGGGCACTTTGTCAGTTTGCCCTTGATCAAAATGCTGACGCATTTGAAGAAATCCGTCCACCATCTCTCGTCACCACCGCAACTCTCACCGCCACTGGTCACTTGCCCAAATTCGCAGACGAGGCATACGCCATCGAGCGCGATGATTTGTGGACAATCCCAACTGCAGAAGTTCCGCTCACGTCTTTGCACGCCGGTGAGATTTTGGATGAAGCAGTTCTCCCTGTGCGTCTGATGGCATATACACCGTGCTATCGGCGAGAGGCAGGCGCCGCTGGGCGCGACACACGTGGGATGTTGCGAAGTCATGAATTCGACAAAGTAGAAATCTTGGCAATATCTACTCCCGAACAAGCGCCAACGCTATTGCAAGAACTTGTGGCGCGCGCAGAATCACTAATGGTGCAACTTGAATTGCCATATCGCATTATTGAAATCTGTACAGGCGACATGGGCGCTAGTCATCACCGCAGTTTTGATATTGAGGTGTATGCACCCGGATGTGATGCTTGGCTTGAAGTCAGTTCTGTGTCATGGTTCACCGACTACCAAGCCCGCCGTGCCGATATTCGCTTCAAGCGCACTGGACAAAAAGGCACTGAGATTGCTCACACGCTGAATGGTTCTGCGCTTGCGGTACCTCGGGTGTGGGCAGCAATTATGGAAAATCATCGTCAGGCCGATGGCTCGGTTCGTATTCCTGACGTATTGCGTCCGTACATGCGTGGCGCAACCGAGATTCGTCCACGCTAGTTCTCTCATGAGTATCCGCGATCGACGTATTCAGTATGAAACTGCTGGTCTTGACCTTGACGACCTTCATCCAGATCCAATCGAACAATTTAATCGCTGGTACAACCAAGCAGAAGAGGCCAAGGTTGCTGAGCCCAACGCAATGACGGTGTCAACAGTCGGCCTTGATGGCATGCCAGATTCTCGAATAGTTCTCGCTCGAGAAGTAGAACAAAGTGGATTTGTGTTCTACACGAACTACAGCAGCGCAAAAAGCAAACAACTCAACGAGAACCCTTCGGCGTCAGCCGTCTTTGCGTGGCTTGATCTGCATCGTCAAGTGCGGCTTCGGGGCAAAGTACACGCGACATCCCCGCAGCAAAGCGACGCGTATTTCGCCAGCCGTCCGCGCGAGTCACAAATTGGGGCATGGGCATCAGCCCAATCAGAGAAACTGTCAAGTCGCGCCGACCTTGAGGCCCGTGTTCGTGAATTGACCCAAACATATAGTGGTCAAGAAATCCCACGTCCTGCGTTTTGGGGCGGCTGGTGCATCGTGCCGATGTCAATGGAATTCTGGCAGGGTCGCCCAAGTCGACTCCACGACAGATTTTCGTATGTCAACGAGGCCGGCATGTGGTCAATCACGAGGCTTTCTCCATAACGTTTTGTTGTGTTACCCGACCCAAGTATTTGCAGAGTGGGCGAGGGCAGTAATTAAAGACTGGGTGTGCGGGCAAGGAGACGGTCCCTCCCAGTCCCAGAACATTGGTGTTGTACCGCGAACACGCGGAGGAAGTTCGATTTGCACACCGGCGTGCTGAGCGATGTTGACTGGATTGTTTTGGTGTTGTCCCCGAAGATCGGACGGAATATCGTCGATTGTGTCGATGATGGTGTAGGCCGGAAGTGCTGCACGCAAATGACCGCCGACGTGCGTAGCGAGTCGTCGATTTTGCCCACCAAGAAGAAGCGACGTAAAGAATCCGGCGCGACCGTATCCGTGAATGGTGATCACTGTGTCGACATGTTGAAAAAATTTAGCCAAGAGCAAAGACTCATCGGGGCGTACATGATGAGATGGAATATGCCATTGCAAGTCAGGTGGTTGCAAGACGCCGTAGTAGGACGCTCCAGAAAGTTCTGCTGCAGCGCTGGCGATGACGTCGGTCATTTCTTCAAGAGCACCGCCGTGGTACGCCATGAAACCGAGTGATCCACGCAACTCGCAGACTTCGCGCACTCCTTCGTGCGCCAGAATCTCAGAAAAAATCATTGAGACACGCTTTGTTTGCGAGAGGTGCGTAGATACAGAATCGCTCCCAGAACAATGACGCTGCATATCATTGCTATCCGTGGCGCGCCTTGGCTTTGCAAAAATGTGGCCACCCGCGATTGCCAACTATCGACTTTTGACACAACATTATTAGCGCTAGTTTTTTCGGTGATTGCGTCCCACCAATACAGGGTGAGATATGCGCCTGTGATGATGACAAAAACTCCAGAGATCGTGTCCATGTAGCGCAATCCATGTCGCAAGACACGAAGAAGGCCACCGTGTGCTGCGGCCAGTGTCAGTGTGAGTGATGTAACGAGTAATGCCATGCCGAGTCCATAGAGGGAGATGCTGATAACTCCCGTGATGAACCCGTGTTTACCAACTGAGCCAAGCACGACAGTGGTGAGCAGACCAATGGTGCAGCCAATAGAGGCAACAGCGTATGCAAGACCGAATACAAACATTGATCGCAGACTGCGGTCACGACTTATTTGTATCTGTGGCGTGAGAAGTGATGGTTTCCAGCCTGTCAGCATGGCGACGCCAAAGACGATCAGGCCAAGTCCGATTGCAAACGAAAAATATTTGGCATTGTCTTGAATCGCTGAGCTAAAGATGCGAGTAATTACGCCAACGACTATAAACAATAAGACAAATCCACTCGAGACTGCGATGCCAACTCGTAGTGCGCGACCAAGTGATGCGCGCTGAGAACTGTCAGGTTGTGAGGCTTCCATTCCCAGGAAATAAATCAAGTATGTCGGCAACAAGACAAAGCCACACGGATTCACTGCGGCGAGAACTCCAGCGATAAAGCTGTAAGCGAAGTCCCCCTGTAGTGCAATCACGATGACACTCCAAAATATTTTAAGATATATGAATAAAGTTGATCTTGTGTCAGTTCACCAGCGTGTTGTTTACGAATAATCCCATCAGCGTCAACAAACAATGTGACTGGCATTATTCCTACACCTGCTGCGACAAGGGCGTCACCAGATTTGTCAAGGTACATCGGGTAGTTCGCACCATAATCTTGGGCGAACTGTGTTGTGGTGTCGGCATCATCTGTGGGGTTAATTCCGACGAACTGCACTTGCGGGAATTTGTTGGCGGCTGCACCAAGCGTGGGGAGTTCTCGCTTGCACGGCTCACACGTGGAGTACCAAAAGTTCACCACCAGGGGTGTTCCCTTCGATTCCACGACAGCCTCGATTCCGTTGGCCGCCGCAGTGACGTATAGCGAAGAGAACAATTTCCCCTGGACTGGTGCATTGGTCCCCAGTGTGGGATTTTGTACGACCCCCGGAGAGGTCATATTGGCGTCGACCCCATCGTTGGAGGCGCGGCTCAAAAGCCAGCCCCCAACAATGGAGACGACAAGTATTCCTGTTGCGAGCCATGTGATGACGGGGCGTGTCAACTTCACATGGTCAGGCTACGAGGTGGGCGGGGATAGGCACCTCCTCGATCACCACAACAGGACGTAATTTTGTTGGAGGTCTGCCTCGGGGTTTCTTGACCGCGACAATCCTGCCCATATCGAGCAACTGACCACCCCAGACGCCCCATGGCTCTTGTTGCTCAAGGGCGTCGCTGAGACATGTTGCCTGCGAAGAACACTTGGCACAGATCGCCTTGGCTCGTTGGATGTCAACGTACTCTTCCGAGAAGAACAAGTACGACAAGGTTCCGTTTCCGTCCGAGCAACGTTTTGCTGACAGCACCATTGGCTGTTCAAGCATGGTGGCGCTGTTGAGTGTTTCTTTTTCCAGTAATGCGTACATTTCTGTGTCCTTTCGTGTGTTGTGTTTGGGTAGATCGATAAGTGAATTGAGTCGGAAAATGCAAAAAGGCCGCTCGGGTGGTTTTCCCGGCGGCCTCTGTGGTTTCGATGTAACTGTTACATCAGAACCTGGGTGAGGTACCGGGTGGAGCGATAATCTGAATGCTTCACCGCCTGTGGATTTTTAAACCACATCGCGTAATGAGCATTTACCGCAAACGCATGTGCTCGTGACGACATAGCAAAAGCCACGGCAAGGGCCGTGGTCGCTGTGGTGGCAGTGGTGAGCATCAAACGCATAAGGGTTACAGGAAACCACTTATTTTGGTCAAAGTCAAGTGGTTATCCACAGCTATTGCCAAACCCTTGTGGTGTAAGGGTTTGCGCTAGCACCCGAGTAGGTTGAAGACATGACATTTGGGTCTCGCGCACTGGAATTCGAGATGGCCCCCAAGCCTGATGCGGGTCGGTTCTTCTCAACCGTGCGGCGCGTACGGCTTGGTGACTCAAGTCCAGGAGGTCGATTGCGCCTCGACGCGCTTGTGCAGTATTTGCAAGATGTCTCCAACGATGATTCGCGCGATGCGCAGTGGAGCGACCCTCATGGTTGGGTGGTGCGAAGAACAGTGTTGGATATCTACGAGGTTGCTGAATACTTGCAAGAAGTTCAACTCACAACATGGTGTGGTGGTCTTGGTTCGCATTGGGCAGAACGACGCACGCAAGTGTGCGCTCTTGACGGAAAAGTTTTAATCGATGCCGCAACATTGTGGGTGCATATTGACATGCAGACAATGAAGCCACTTGTTGTTCCCCAAGATGTCATCGATGTTGTACACGAAACAACACAAGGACGTTCTGTCTCGTCACGCTTGATTCTCAAAGGCACAACGTCGCCAACACATGTCATCGAGTGGCCATTGCGTTTCACCGACTTTGACACGCTCGGACATATGAACAACGCGGCGTACTGGCAAGTATCAGAAGAACTTCTCAGTATGTATCCGGAAATTCGGCGCAACATGCGAGCAATCATTGAGCATGTCAATCCAGTCGATCCCGGAACAATCGTTCAAGTTGACATCGAAGAGAAAACTCAAACTGATGTGTCTGTTGTATTGCGCAGCGATTCGCAGTTACACGCCACAATGTGGCTAGGGCTACGTCGTTAGTGAAGAACGTACTTCAGTAGTCCTTCTTCTGAACGACACTCAAAGTCGCCCATTTGACGCAAGTGTTCAAGGTGAGCGTATGTTTCGCTGTCTGCCATTGGCCCTTGCGCTCGTGCAGAAAATAAGTGTGTTGACATCTCCATCACCGAAGCAGGTCGACCCAATGTTGCACTTGTATCGCGCAGACGTTGGAGGCGTTCGAGATGATGCTGTTTTATTTCTTCGGTGCGCTCGGACAAATTATGAAACGGATGTCCGTGTGCTGGCAACACAAGATTGACCTGAGGCCCGAGTGCACCCACTTTGTCAAGGGACCCAAAGAAAAGAGCGAGCGGGTCATCATTGGCAGATAACCCTGAAATATGAGGGGTGATTTGCGGCAACACATGGTCACCCGAGATTAAGACGCCACCCTCTGGATCGAAAAGACAGAGGTGGTCTTCGGTGTGACCAGGAGTGTGCAGAGCCACCCATTCACGACGAGCAAAGGTCATGCGCTCTGCTTCGCGGAGCCGCACTGTTGGCGTTGGCATGCTGAACATACGAGCAGGATTTTTGTGCGTGCGGGAAAATCGAGATTTTTTCCAGGGAATCACCATCGGCTCCCCACCCCATGGCGGCTTCTCGGTGGGGTTGCGCATAATGATTGCCAGTTCTTCTGGCTCAAGATCAGGCGGCTCGGATGGATCCCACCACATTCGAAATAAACGATGTGTGATGATTTCGGCTTGAGTTTCGTCGCGTATCCGTGCTGCTCCACCAAAATGATCAGGGTGACTATGCGTAATGATGACTGAGTGAACGCGTTTCAGCGGAACCCCAATCTGTTTGAGGCGCTGCTGGATCGCCTGCCATGACTCTTTGGTTGGCAGACCAGGATCGACAACGGCAACACCGCGTTCGTCTTCAAGCACATACATGTTGACGTGCCCAAGACCAGTGATGTTGGCAGGCAACTGCGTTCGAAAGATTCCGGGAGCAACTTGCGTGACGATGTCTGTTGCTTGCTCTTGTTCTTGCTTGAGTGGACGAGGGGCTTCAGTCATTTTTGAAAACTTTTTCGCGATAAAACTTTAATTCGGCAATGCTTTCCATGATGTCGTCAAGTGCACGATGTGTTTGCACCTTGCTTGGTCGGGCATGCTCAAGACCTGGGTACCACCGTTTCACAAGTTCCTTTACGCTCGAGACATCGACTGATCGATAGTGCAACCAGTTCTCAATCTCAGGCATGTACTTGGCTAAAAATCTGCGGTCGGTTCCAATCGAGTTTCCGCAGAGCGGAATTTTTCTGGACTCTGGACTATGAAATTTGATGAAGTCAAGCGTTTGCTGCATTGCGTCTTCGTGGCTGACGGTGGACGCTTTGATCGCCTCAAGTAATCCGGAGTTGGTGTGCATGTTGAGCACAAAGGGATCCATTTTCTCCAAAAACTGTGCGGGCGTGGCGATCACTATGTCGGGTCCCTCAGCCAAGACAGTGAGGTCGTCATCTGTAACCACTGTGGCGATTTCGACAATGACTTCGGTGTTGGGGTCTAGACCTGTCATCTCAAGATCCATCCAGAACAGCATTCTCTTATTCTATTGCACAGGGGCATTTTCGCCGTAGGTGGGTGCAATTGCGTAGCGTAGGGGATGTGATCTCAATAGAAATCGTTCAGCTTGATCCGGACTTGGCGCTGCCAGCGGTCGCTCGAGCAGGTGATGCAGGCATCGACCTCTTTGCAAGAACAGACGCGACACTCCAAGCACATGGTGGCCGAGTCTTGATGCCGACCGGAATCGCCATTGCTCTTCCAGTGGGATACGCCGGATTTGTTTTGCCCCGCAGTGGCAACGCACTCAAATATGGTGTCACCGTGGTGAACTCGCCAGGATTAATTGACTCGGGTTATCGCGGTGAAATCATGGTGGTGTTGCTCAACACCGATCGCACCAATGAATATCAGATAACGCGAGGTGATCGCATCGCCCAACTTGTCGTGCAGCGAGTTGAAGAAGTGTCGTGGACCGTAGTGGAGTCACTTGACGCTAACGACAGGGGTGGCGGGTTTGGTCACTCCGGTCGTTGAACTGCTGTTGCGTAAGTACAGTGTCAAAACAGTGCTGGCATACACCACATAGGTGATGACGCGAATGCGCTCTGGCGAATTGTGCCAACCCAAGAGACCTTTCAAGAAGTCATAAATATTGCCATTTGCCAGTGGCCCTGATTGCAGATCCCACAAAGAAGAGAACAACCAACCGCCTTCGAAGCCGAATAGTTCGCGCAGTTCATGCACTGCTTTGCCAGCCAAACCAGCTGCAAAGAAGATCAATAGTATTCCGGTGACATTAAAAAACATTCGCAAGTTAAAGCGGTTTCCGCCGACATATACGAGATAGCCAAGTATTGCGGCGATGACCAATCCAAGAAGGCCACCAATGACAAATTGTGATGTCGTTGTGGTCGCACTGCGCGAACCGAGCAGGAACAATACGGTTTCTAAACCTTCGCGCGTGACAGCAACAAAAGCAATAACAGACAGAGCAGAAGTCGTCGTGGCGTGATCAATCTTTTGACGAAGTTCAGTGCCAATGCCTCGCGCATGACCGCGCATCCAAAACACCATCCACGACAAAACCGCACAGGCGGCCAGCGCCAACACACCCTCGACTGCTTGTTCTACTTTTCCGTTGAGACCACCAACCGCACTATTAATAACAATGCCCAACACAAGACACACAAGAACAGCGATTCCCGAACCAATCCAAACGTGTCTAAAGTCAGAGGCCCGATTGGTCTTACTGAGATACCCGAATAAAATTGCCAAGACAAGAGAGATCTCTAAACCTTCGCGCAATGTAATAAGAAATGATGCTGACATGCCCTAGATGTTAGGCACCCCATACACAATTCGCAACTTTTCTGTTAGGTAGACCTAATACCCCGGCACCTCTTGTAAAGATTGGCCTAATGAACCCACTAAGAGGCTCATTATCCAGCAAACCCATACCCAGCACCCTGAGCAGTAATCCCGTCCGATATGCCCTATGGTGAAGGCACCTTCAGATTCAAGGAGTCCTCATGAA
>JAEMRC010000114.1 GCA_016463545.1 Ilumatobacteraceae bacterium | reverse complement strand
ACGTCATTGAGGCGTCAAGATCGTTCACCACCAATGAACCTCCCCATCCTCCCCAGAAACACGCACGCTCATTCGGGCTCACAACCGAATGACGTGACTTCAATCCGTAGCCGAGTCCAAGCACAATCGGGGTTCCAAGAACGAGATCTTTACCGGAAGCCTGTATTTCAAAAACTTTTTCACATGTTTGGGGTGACAGAAAAGTCTTGCCGTTCATTGATCCGCCGTGCGATAAAATTGATTGCACTAGCGCGACTGAGCGTGCATTGCCATGACCATTAGCAGCGGGGCTCTCACAACGTCGCCACTCTGTTTCCCAAGATGCACGGGCATCCATGAGTGGATTGCCGTAGCACCGTGCCGCGACAGAGGTGTTGTCGGGATTCGGAGCCACAGCATCTTGTGCGGGAATACAAAGCACCACGCGATGATCGTGTTCTGAACCTGTTCCGATATGAAAATCAGCCGCTAGCGGCTCAGCAATATTTTGGCGAAAGAATTGTCCAAGTGTTTGACCTGTCACCCTGCGCACTACTTCACCAAGCAAATACCCCTGCGACATGGCGTGATACCCGGACTGAGTACCGGGCTCCCACCACGGTGCTTGGGCTGCCAAAGCCGCGGCACATTTGGCATGATCGTACAAATCTTGCGGGGACAATGTCTCTGTCCAGCCCGCTAAGCCAGAAGTGTGAGACATGAGATGACGTATCTCGATATTTTCTTTACCGTTGGCTGCAAATTCAGGCCAACACTTGCTGACGGGGTCATGAACTGATAATTCCCCACTGTCATGCAGCATGAGCATTGTCAAAAACATCATTGTTTTCGTGGTTGACCATACGTTGATGATGTTGTCTCGTTGCCAGTCAACAGTTCGCGCTAGATCTGTGTGGCCGCCCCAGATGTCAACTACTACTTCGCCATGATGAATAACCGAAACTGACGCGCCTACCTCAAAACCTTTCGTAAAGTTTTTGGCAAAGGCTTCGCGAACACCCTCGAAACCCTCTTTGACTGTTCCGTGTATTTCAAGCACGTTCACCCCCGCAGTCAACCGTACTACCTTCGTTTGTGATTGCTGTCTACTGACGACCCATTGTCTCGCGTTGTGACGCTTGGGCGTTAACACTTGCCTCTGCACGGTTCTCGGTCAGAAGCTGAATATCTAGACGATGTATTTTGCCGCGAAACGCGAATTCATCCGCGTAGCGCTTGCTGATCGCAGAGCCCTCATCGCGTCCAATACTCGCCCCGACACTCGAAATCATGCGCATGATGGCTGGGATATACAATTCGCCAACTTTTTGGTTATTTACCAAGAGGGCTACCGTTGCATCTTTCTTTGCCCGTCGAAACTCTATTCCGACAACGCTTGTGCCGGATGGGACATCGACAGTTGAATCGATAATTGTGTGAGTACCAAAATAGTTATAGTCAAAAACCAACTTATTATTTTGAATAAACAAAGACACTCCAGAGTTTTCAGTTCCGGTTGAGTACAGCACGCCATCATCACCTACCGATCGTGTCAGTGACACAGTCATGTCCCAACTACGCCCTCCAAGGCCAGGGCCGGCTGCCGTCGGAATTCGTGCGATGGGTGGATAGTACGTGTAGTGACGATCAGGGCGATTAGGTGAACGTTCTGCAATCGTTCCGCCAAACAACTCGACCCCTCGATCATCTAAGGGAAGGCCGTTATGTACTTCTGCTTCATGCCACCACAGCTCAACAAGCTCTGACAGTTTCTCTGGCATCTGCGACGCGAGATTCACGCATTCCGAACGATCGACCGCAAGGTTGTACAACTCCCAGTCGTCATCTTCGTACGGCACATTTGGCGTGTGGCGAGTAACTGCCTTCCAGCCGTGTGCATAAATCGCTCGATGTCCATGGTTCTCAAAGAACTGCACTGTTTTTTGAGGTTCGGCATCGCCGTTGTTGAGACTGTATTTCAGTGAGGTTCCGGTAATCGGAAGTTGTTCAAACCCACGCAACACGGCGGGTGGGGTAACACCGAGTGCTTCATAGATAGTCGGAACGATGTCGTTGACGCTATGAAATTGGTGTCTCAGCTCACCTTTTGCTTTGATTCCATCTGGCCAATGCACTACCAACGGAACATGAACGCCACCCTCGTGAGTATTTTGTTTGTACCACTTGAATGGTGTGTTGCCCGCTTGTGCCCATCCCCACGGATAATTGGAGTGGCTAGAGGGACCACCAATGTCATCTATGCGATGAATCGCCTCATCGGGCATTTCCATAATCATGTTAAAGAACTTCATTTCATGCAACACGCCAAAAGGTCCGCCCTCTTGACTCGCTCCATTATCTGACTGCAAAAATATGATCGTGTTGTCTAGCTCACCTAGTTCTGAAAGGCCATCCATTACTCGACCGATTTGTTCATCAGTGTGTTCCAAGAACGCAGCGAAAGCCTCTTGCAAGCGGCAGGCCAATCGTTTTTGATTGTCTGACAGTGTGCTCCATTCTTCGACACCAGGATTGCGAGGAGCGAGTTGCGTATCGGGCGGAATCACTCCAAGTGATATCTGTCGAGCGAACCACTCTTGGCGCGCTACGTCCCAACCAGAGTCATAACGCCCTTTATGCTTTTCAAGAAATTTTCGAGGTGCCTGATGAGGGGCGTGCGTAGCGCCAAACGCGAGATACATAAAAAATGGTCGATCAGGACGAATCGATTTTGCATCACGAACAAACTCAAGACCGTGATCAACTAAGTCTTCACTGACGTGATAGCCGTCCTCTACCGACCGTGGCACAGGCACATGATGGTTGTCATAAACCAACTCAGGATAAAACTGATCTGTTTCGCCATCAAGGAAGCCGTAAAAGCGGTCAAAGCCACGTCCGAGTGGCCATTGGTCAAACGGACCGGCTGCTGATGCATTTGCCATTTGCGTAAGATGCCACTTACCAAGAGCGAATGTTGTGAATCCTTCTTCCCGTAAAACTTCTGCAACTAACCCTGCGTGATTTGAGACATGTCCCCTCATATTCGGGAAGCCGGTATTGAAGTTCGAAACAGACCGCATCCCCACTTCGTGCGAATTGCGGCCTGTTAGTAATGATGCGCGTGTTGGCGAGCACAGTGGTGTCACATGGTAATTCGTGTAACGCAAACCTCCGTCGGCCAAACGATTGATGTTTGGCGTATCCAAAGTTGACCCAAAGCAGTTGAAATGCGAAAAGCCCAAATCATCGATCAAAATAATTACAACATTGGGCGTGCCAAGCGGCGGATAGGTCTTCTCTTCAAAGACCGGAGTCGAGTCTTTGATTGTCTTGCCAATAACACCTTGAAACGGCTTCTCAGAAACGCTCATTGCTCTCCCTTGACTTGGTTCAACCTTTTGTCATACTATCTGACATATCTCCCGTGAACGTCACGGGCAATTCAACAGCAAGGAATGTCATGCCAGAAGATGACAATACCCAGACGGGCGATACCAGCGCCGTCAAGCACAAATATGGTCGCATTAATAAAGAGTACGCAATGCAATTGGCAACCTGTTCGCCCGAGGCTGATGGGCCGATTTACATGGTGAATCTCATGAAGTATTTTGAAGTCGCGCAATACGACGACTCTTCTGCGCCAGCCATTAGCGGCCGCGAGGCAGACGACAAGTACAACCCAGCATCAGTATTAAACAAAATCGGAGCAAGCATTGTTTTTGTAGCCGATGTTCTTGGTGATCATGTTGGAGACGAGGACTGGGATCGAATTGCAATTGTCCGCTATGCAACGCGGTTGTCATTCATTGAAATGCAGAGTCGTAAAGACTTCGGCGAGAAGCATGTTCACAAAGCTGCCGGAATGTTGCGAACGACATTATTGGCGTCGCGTCCTCTTGACGAATCTCTTGACAAAAGAGATCGGCCTCAACCGCTCGAGTTGCGCTATCTCGTCATGGTTGTGAGACAAACTACAGATCGTGAATCTGTTCTTGCATCTATCCCCGAGTCAGTCTCCTTTACCGTCGAAGGCACAGTTCTCAGCGATGGTCGATTCTGGGACACCGTGCAACTTATTCCTGTTGCAACACAGTCTGATGCTGACAACCTTGCAGCAACTCTGAGTCACCTCGCTGCAGGATCTTCTTATGTCATGACATTGCGTGCCTCAATTGATGGACTAACAGTGGCATAAATGTCGTCCACACAGACAGATCTCACCAGTTCCGTTGACGGTCGCAACCTGCGACGCCAACGCAATCGTCAAGCGATCGTCAACGCACTTCTTGAGCTCTACGAAGAGGGTCGCATCGATGTGAGTGCTGCTCTAATCGTCCAAAGAGCTGGACTCTCCGAGAGATCACTCTTTCGATACTTTGATGATCTCAATGATCTGTATCGAACAGCTTGTGATACTCACTTCGAAAGAATGTCCAAGTACGCCGTTATTGACGCGTATACCAGGGGTTCTTTGACTGAAAAAATCGAGCATTTCGTCGAACAGCGAGCACGAGTATTTGTAGCGACACGAAATATTGCAATCGTCGCACGCATTCACTCACGCAATATCGCTCCTGTGCGCGAGCAGTTGCAACGGGGCCGAGCCCTTCTGCGAGAGCAGTCTCTCATCCACTTTCAGTCAGAATTTGCCGAGATGGATCGCACTCAACGACAGGCAGTAAGTGCAGCAATTGATGTGCTGGTCTCATTTGAGTCATTCGAACTCTTGCGTCACGATCAAGGTCTCACGGTTGACGAGATCAAATCAATGCTCTCTTTATCATTATCAAAGTTATTTTCAAAGGAGTACTGATGAAAACACTGCGCACACCCGACGATCGGTTCAACAATCTCATTGACTACGATTTTGAGCCCCGCTATCTAGAGATTGCCGATGGAGAAGGCGGCTCCCTGAGAATGCACTACCTTGACGAAGGTCCTGCAGACGCTGACCCAATTTTATTGATGCATGGTGAACCATCTTGGTGTTACTTGTATCGATACATGATCCCCGCCTTAGTTGCGGCAGGACATCGCGTAATTGCTCCTGATCTCATCGGCTTTGGTCGCTCAGATAAACCAACCGAAAAGAGTGATTACACATACGCGCGACATGTTGCTTGGATGAGCGAGGCAATGTTCAAGGTGCTCGATCTGCAACACGCCACATTTTTTGGACAGGACTGGGGAGGTCTTATCGGTCTACGTCTCGTTGCAGCAGAGCCCGCCCGTTTTGATCGTGTAGTAATCTCTAATACTGGTCTGCCGGTTGGTGATGGCAAAATGAGTGATGCATTTATGGCGTGGCAGAAGTTTTCTCA
>JAEMRC010000026.1 GCA_016463545.1 Ilumatobacteraceae bacterium | reverse complement strand
AAAGTTACGGTTACAGGCGCTGCAGGTCAGATTGGCTACAGCCTTCTTTTTAGAATTGCCTCTGGCGCAATGCTGGGAGCCAACACTCCGATCATTTTGCAATTACTTGAAATCACACCGGCATTAGGTGCGCTTGATGGCGTGCGCATGGAGCTTGAGGACTGCGCGTTCCCGTTGTTGGCCGGAATCGTGTGTACCGATCAAGCCGATGTTGCCTTTGGTGATGCTGATGTTGCCATGTTGGTGGGTGCGATGCCGCGCAAAGACGGCATGGAGCGCGCTGATCTGCTGTCGGCAAATGGCGGAATATTTAAACCACAAGGTCAAGCAATCGGAGCCAATGCTAAGAAAAACATCAAGGTATTGGTTGTGGGTAATCCGGCCAATACCAATGCGCTGATCGCAATGAATAATGCAAGCGGTGTTGCTCCGCGGCAATTTACGGCAATGACCCGCCTTGATCACAATAGGGCGATCACACAGTTGGCCTTGCGGGTTGGTTCGCCAATTACTGCAGTGAAAAAGATGACAATTTGGGGTAATCACTCCACCACGCAGTATCCGGATCTCACGCATTGCGAGGTCAATGGCAAGAACGCCGCAGAGTTGGTGAGCGATCATGCATGGATAGACGCCGAGTACAACCCCACGGTTGCCAAGCGCGGTGCGGCCATCATTAAGGCGCGTGGTTTATCATCTGCGGCGTCCGCAGCAAACGCCGCCATTGACCATGTGCGCAGTTGGGCTCTTGGCACCCCAGAAGGTGATTGGGTGTCCATGGCTGTGCCTTCTGACGGCAGTTACGGCGTCCCGGAGGGTTTGATCTCGTCATTCCCTTGTGTCTGCAAGGACGGGGAATACAGCATCGTGCAAGGCCTCGAGATTGATTCCTATAGTCGCGGCAAGATCGATGCATCGGTGGCTGAGTTGGCAGAAGAGCGAGATGCTGTTCGGGAGTTGGGACTCATCTAATGACTCCAGAGGCCTTGATCGATACTGATCGATGGCCCCTTGATAACACCGCGTTGCACGAGCAACTGCACAGCATCTTTTGTGCTGAGAACGTTGTGGTTCTTCCGGGTTTTATTCGCCACGAATACATTGACGAACTTGTGCGTGAGTCTGAAGAATTGATGACTGTCTCGTACCGAAGTGAGGTCAACGGCAAGGTCAATGTCGTGGCCTATGACCAGTTCCCGGCCGACAGTTTGTTGCGTGCGCTCTATGAGTGGGACGGGTTAATGAACTTTGTTGGGAAGGTGCTTGGGGAGGCCAAGTTGTTTCGGTACGCAGATGAGTTAGGTGCACTGAATTTGTCGAGCATGATCGATGGCGATGATTTGGGTTGGCATTTTGATCAAACCGATTTTGTGGTTTCCGTTGCATTGCAGCCATCAATCAGCGGTGGTGAGTTCAAAAATGCGGCACGCATTCGCAGTGCTGACAATGACAACGAAGACATTGTGCGGGCAGTTCGCAATGGTGAACGCCCAGACCTCGTGCGTGTAGAACCCATGACGCCCGGAACGTTGATGGTCTTTAATGGTCGTTGGAGCCTGCATCAGGTGTCACCGATTGTGGGTGATGTCACACGACATGTTGCATTACTCGCTTATGACACAAAGCCCGGAACAGAATCAAATCAAGAATTGAAATTTACCCGCTACGGAAGGACGCCTGCATGAGTGCCGACGACGATATTTGTATTGGTGAAGGGTTCGTCGGACAAGGCGTGAATGCTGCGCATGTCAATACAGTTTTCGGTCTACGAAATGGTCCGGTTGGAGTGGCATGGGCTACTGCTTTGGCGACACCGCGTCAGGGGCATGTGCCATTTGTTGCAGTTGCAAAACCCAACGTTCCGGTTGTGCCGTTCACGCTGTTTGTGAACAAGGCAGAAATCACCAGCGATGCACACGGCATCTTGACATGGGGTGCAGCGCAAGCAGGAGTCGCTGCTGGAGTCGCTGTTGCTCACGAAGACGGATCCTTGCCCACTGATTGCAGCGACTACGTATTGATTGCTGCTGTGTGGGTTAATCCAGATGCAATAGACGAAGAAGAAGTCTTTGCCAACAACCGAGACGCTATTGCAAGTGCGTTAGCGATGGCACGTGCTGGTGGCCCGATGTTAGAAGATGCACTCGTTGCAATGACCAATCCGACGAACCCGTATTTTCGGAAGTAGTTCTATTCGTAGACGGTTTCTTGACGAACAGTCTCAAACACTGCGTCTAGAGCGACGAACACTGCTTGACACGCGATCAGTTTTTGCAGATCACCAGTGACGCTGATTTTTCCGCCAATCAGCAACTCTTGTGTGTTCATGGTTCCGGTTGCCACAGCAACTGCTGTGTCCCATGATTGCTCCATGCGCACATCTTCATCTGGTGCGGCACCGGTACCAAATGTGGCTGCACCATCAGCCACGATGAAGTGATACACGACGTCTCCTGGCGGGCCACCAGTGACGACTTGCGTGATTGCGAGGGAGTGCTGTGCGCATGCATCGGTGACGGGCGCACTATTGGCGACATGCTGTGAGAGTGTTTGGATCCAGTCCAGACTGAGGTATCGCATGTCTGTAGTGTGCCTTATTTTGGGGCGTTTCGACTGCGCCGATGGCTGATGTATTCAAAGACCACGGGTAAGAGAGAGATAAACACCACCGCAAGGATGGCAATCTCAATGTGATCTTTGACGACATCGACGCGTCCCAGCAAAAAACCAAGGAGCGGAACTCCCGCACCCCAGGCGATGCCGCCCAGCACATTGTATTTGACGAATGTTTTGTACTCCATGCCTCCGATGCCTGCCACGACGGGCGCAAATGTACGCACGATCGGCACGAATCGTGCCAACACGATTGTTCTGTTGCCGTATTTCTCCAGGAAAGTATGGGCGCGCACGACGTGTGATGGATTGAAAAGTTTTGACTTTGGTCGGTCAAAGAGTGCTGGCCCCACTTTTTTTCCGAACCAATATCCGACTTGATCTCCAGCGATTGCTGCGACCACCGTCACGATGATGACCAGCGGAATTGGTGGCAGTACATTTTTTCCTGCTTCGCTCGCCAAGAATCCGGCGATAAATAACAACGAGTCGCCAGGCAGAAAAAATCCGATCAACAAACCAGACTCGGCAAACACAATTGCCGCTAAGACAAAGAGTCCTCCGTTTTCTAGGAGTTGTTCAAGATTAAAAAGGGCGAGCATGCGCCCCGTTTATGCTGCGCTAGCGGCGATTCCGCCGCTCTTGCGACCTGAGTACACAACTGCACTCACTAAGACAACTGTGGCCAGACCAGCAACGCCGAGTCGCAGACCGTCATTGTCTTGTGTGCTGATGATGGCTGGAAGAATCAGCAGCGACACAAGGTTCATCACTTTGATCAGTGGGTTGAGCGCTGGACCTGCAGTGTCTTTAAATGGATCGCCGACCGTGTCTGCAATAACAGCAGCCTTGTATGGCTCTGAGCCCTTGCCGCCGTGGTGTCCGTCCTCGATGTATTTCTTGGAGTTGTCCCACGCACCACCAGCGTTGCTGAGGTAGTTCGCCATGAGTTGACCAGTCAGAATCACCGCAGCCAAGAAACCGCCAAGAGCCTTCCAGTCAAGTCCAAAGCCGATGATGACCGGCGTGAGAACTGCGAGAAGTGCAGGTGTCAAGAGTTCGCGCAGTGATGCTTCTGTGCAGATGTCAATGACTGGTCCGTACTCTGGCAACTTCTCTCCGCTCATGATTTTTCCGTCGGCGAATTGTTTGCGAACTTCTTGCACGACAACTCCAGCGGTTCGACCAACAGCACGAATCGCAAGCGCTGAGAACAAGAACGGCACAGCGCCACCGATCAAAAGACCAATAAAGATCTTTGGATCCGCAACGTTGATGGAGAGTTCTGGAACCTTGAAGACACCGTCTTTGAGGTTTTCGACTTCGATTCCGAGTTCGGAGCCTGCAGTTTCGATGAACGACGCAAAGAGTGCAACGGCCGCGATGACGGCTGAGCCGATTGCAAAGCCCTTGGTAACAGCCTTTGTGGTGTTGCCAACTGCGTCGAGGCTGACCATGATCCTTTGTGCTTCGCCATGAAACTCACCGCTCATTTCAGCGATGCCAGCAGCATTATCTGACACTGGGCCAAACGTATCTTCTGACACGATGACTCCGGTTGTGGCGAGCATTCCCATACCGCAAAGGGCAACGAGATACAGCGACAAGGTGAGGTTTCCGCCACCAAGAGCAAGTGCTGCACCGATTGCGATTGCGATTGCGATGACGGCGTACACGCTGCTTTCAAGACCGTATGCGGTACCAGAGAGAATCACTGTCGCGGGGCCAGTCTCTGCTGATCCGGCGATTTCTTTGACTGGCGCGTGATGTGTTGCGGTGTAGTACTCAGTGAGACGACTCACAAGTTGCGCAAGAATCAGACCAATTGCAACAGCACCAAAACACTTCCAGCCGATGTTGTCAAATTCGTTACCGACGTATCCAAGTGACAAGGCAAGCGTTCCGACAAGCGTGAGTGAGCCAGCAACCATGAAGCCTTTGTTGATCGGCTTGAGTGCATTGGTCTCGTCTTCTTTTGCTTTTACTGCAAAGACGCCAGCGATTGACGCAATCACACCAATGGCGCGAGCAGCGAGGGGGAAGACAACTCCGAGTGCGGGGTTTGCTCCAACAGAGTTAAATGCAGCAACACCAAGAATGATCGAAGCAACGAGAGTGACCTCGTAACTTTCGAACAAGTCAGCAGCCATACCTGCACAGTCACCAACATTGTCGCCAACATTGTCAGCGATCACTGCAGGGTTGCGAGGGTCGTCCTCTGGAATACCGGCTTCGATCTTGCCCACGAGGTCAGCACCGACATCGGCGGCCTTCGTGAAAATACCGCCACCAACTCGCAAGAAGAGCGCCAAGAGTGAGCCACCAAAACCAAATCCGATCAAGATGGCACTTGATGTGTTCTGGAAGATCATGATGATTCCGGTTGCGCCAAGAAGTCCAAGGCCAACTGTGAACATGCCGGCAACGCCGCCTGTGCGAAATGCCACATCTAGTGCGCGAGGCATTGAGCCAGTCAGTGCTGCGGCTGCGGTTCGCACGTTTCCGCGCGTCGCAAGGGTCATGCCGATGTATCCAGTAAAACCAGAGGCAACACAACCAAGCACGAAAGCAAGTGTTCGCCATAATCCTGACTGAGCAAAACTCAACGCTTCAGAACCATCACTGCGCAGGATTGCACTTGACGTGATGAACACGATGACGGCCAACGGAATCAAAATAAGGGCGATCGTCTTGAACTGACGCTTCAAGTAGGCAAGTGCGCCTTCTTGAATGGCCAGAGCGATTTCTTTCATTTTGGGCGTGCCTTCGTCGGCTGCCATGACTGATTTGGCTAAGTAGAAGCCGACTGCGATAGCAAGAAGGGCCGACGCAATTGAAAGATATAAAATGGTCCACTCACCACCTTTCAATACGAACTCCTGGTAACCACCTTCTGCTGCAAATATTCCAAACACCGTTATTGTCTCCCGGCGGTCTCGGGGGAAGCCATGTTGCGGCTGCCCTCCTTGGTGAACGTGACAACAATAGTGAAGCCGAGCCCCAAAACACGAAATGGTCAGGACTTTTTTCACAGCCCCAAATTGTCAGGGGCTGAAGTTCCTTGTTTGGGTCGCTCTCGGAGTACCGTTTCAGGGCAGTCAGTGTGCTCGATTCGCGGGCAGGGTGGCGGCAGGAAAGGTTCAAGGTAATCCCTATGGCTCAGGCAGTCAGTAGCCAGCGCGGGCCTGTCACTGGCACGGCGATGCGCTCTCATAAGCGTCGTCCGTTCTTGCTTGACCTCTATTCCACGGCGGTGGGCAAGAAATATGTGATGGCCATCACCGGAATCGCCATGATGGGATTTGTTCTGTTTCACATGATTGGCAACCTCAAGATGTACTTGGGGGCCGCAGACCTCAACCACTACGCCAAATTTTTAGAAGAGTTGCTGTATCCGATTGCACCACATGGGGTGACGCTTTGGATTTTACGTGCTGGGCTGATCACAATGCTGCTGCTTCATCTTCATGCTGCATACTCGCTCACGGTTCTCAATCGTCGGGCTCGACCAGTGAAATATCAAAGCGCTCGGGATTATCAGATCGCGACATTTGCAAGTCGCACAATGCGATGGAGCGGAATCATCGCTCTGGCGTTTATTACGTGGCATTTGCTCGATCTCACATTTGGGGTTGTCAACGATCATGTCGGCACAAAAGATGCTGAGGGTCTGAAAGATGTTTACGGAAACGTGGTGTTCAGTTTGCAGCGAGTTCCAGTTGCAATTTTCTATGTTGTGGCCAACGTTTTGCTTGGAATCCATTTGTTCCACGGTGCGTGGAGCATCTTTCAGTCATTGGGATGGAACAACCCACGTTTTAACAAATGGCGCCGTGCATTTGCAACTGGCTTTGCTGCAATCGTTGTGATCGGAAACGTGTCGTTTCCGATAGCAGTGCTCGCTGGTGTCGTGGGGAACTAACTCAGATGAAAACATTTAAATCAGATTGTCAAACCAGGAGAACAGCATGAGCCTCACACAGGATCTTCTCGCACAGAACACAGTGCAACTCAATAGTAAAATTCCACTCGGTTCAATTGAAGACAAGTGGGACAACTACAAAGCCGACATGAAGCTTGTAAATCCGGGTAACAAGCGCAAGTTTAAAGTCATCGTGGTAGGCACCGGACTAGCGGGTGCATCTGCAGCAGCGACGCTCGCCGAACTCGGATACCAAGTCGATTCATTTACGTTTCATGATTCACCACGTCGTGCGCACTCGATTGCAGCGCAGGGAGGCATCAACGCCGCTAAGAACTATCAAGGCGATGGTGACAGCGTGAATCGATTGTTTTACGACACCGTCAAAGGTGGTGATTTTCGCTCTCGTGAATCCAATGTGCATCGCCTTGCTCAGGTAAGCGTAAACATCATTGATCAGATGGTCGCCCAAGGTGTTCCGTTTGCTCGTGAATACGGTGGTCTGCTCGACAACCGCTCATTTGGTGGCGCCCAAGTCAGTCGTACGTTCTACGCTCGCGGCCAAACCGGACAGCAGTTGCTCTTGGGCGCGTATCAGCAACTCGCTCGCCAAATTGGCCTCGGGGGAGTGCGTTTGTTTAATCGCACAGAGTTTCTTGACGTCGTCACGGTTGATGGACGCGCTGCAGGTATTGTGACGCGCGATCTCGTGACGGGTGAGATCGAGTCTCATGCAGCGCATGCGGTGGTGTTGGCCACAGGCGGATACGGGAACGTGTTTTTCTTGTCAACAAATGCGATGTCGTGCAATGTCACGGCAGCATGGCGAGCACATCGCAAAGGTGCGCTGTTTGCAAATCCGTGTTACACACAAATTCACCCAACTTGTATTCCCCAGAGTGATGACTTTCAGTCCAAATTGACTTTGATGTCAGAGTCTTTACGAAATGATGGTCGAGTCTGGGTGCCAAAAAATCCAAACGAAACTCGTCCCGCTCATGAAATAGCAGAGACAGATCGTGACTATTACTTAGAGCGTTTGTATCCGTCGTACGGAAACCTGGCGGCTCGCGATGTGTCTTCTCGTGCGGCAAAACGTCTTGTTGACAAAGGTCAGGGTGTTGGCCCTCTCAAAAACGGTGTGTACTTGGACTTTAATGAAGTCATTACGCGCCTCGGACGTGATGTCGTTCAAGAGCGTTACGGAAACTTGTTTGAGATGTACGAACGAATCGCTGGGGAAAACCCCTATGAGATGCCAATGCGTATTTATCCTGCATCGCATTACACAATGGGCGGTCTATGGGTTGACTACGAATTGCAAACAAATATTCCTGGACTCTATGCGGCTGGTGAAGCAAACTTTTCTGATCACGGAGCTAATCGATTGGGTGCGAGTGCGTTGATGCAAGGATTGGCAGATGGATATTTTGTGTTGCCATACACAATCGGAAACGAGTTAGCACCAATGTTGGGCAAAACCATTCCAGGAGTTGATCATCCAGAGTTCAAAAAAGCAGAGCAAGCCGCACGAGATCAATACAACGGCTACCTAAATATCAAAGGAACTCGCTCACCAGATTGGTTTCATCGTGAATTAGGCAAGATTATTTGGGATCGGTGCGGAATGGAGCGCGACGAACAAGGTCTCAAGCAAGCCTTATCTGATCTGCCAGCGTTGCATGAAGAATTCAAGACTGACCTGAACGTCACCGGAGACGGAATGAGCCTGAACCAAACACTCGAAAAGGCTGGTCGCGTTGATGACTTCTTCCAACTCGGAATGCTGATGTGTCGTGACGCGTTATCGCGCCAAGAGAGTTGTGGCACGCACTTTCGCACAGAACATCAAACCGATGAGGGCGAGGCAAAGCGAGACGATGAGAACTATTGCCATGTATCTGCATGGGAGTGGGGTGGCGATGCAATGTCACCAAATCTCAACGTCGAACCACTCGAATTTGAAGCAATTCACCTCGCCACACGGAGCTACAAATGAGCAACAGCATAAAAAATCTCACACTCAAGATCTGGCGTCAACTCGGACCCACTGTTAAGGGAACGTTTGAGACATACAACGTCGAAGAGATAAGCGACGAGGCCTCTTTTCTTGAAATGCTCGATTACCTAAATGAGCGCTTAATCAGTGAAGGCAAAACAGCGATTGTGTTTGACCATGATTGTCGTGAAGGAATTTGCGGAACATGTTCACTGATGATCAACGGGCAGGCACATGGACCCCAGCGGGGAGGTGCAACATGTCAATTGCATATGCGTACGTTCTCTGACGGCGACAATATTGTGATTGAACCATTTCGAGCAGAAGCGTTCCCCATCATTCGAGATCTGATGGTTGATCGTTCGAAGTTCGATCGCATTATTGAGTCTGGTGGTTTTATCACCGCACCAACAGGAGGCGCTCCTGATGCAAACTTGATTGCTATCCCCAAACCAGTTTCTGATTCGGCGATGGACTCAGCACAGTGCATCGGATGTGGGGCATGTGTTGCGGCGTGTCCAAACGGTGCTGCCAATTTGTTCACCGGAGCAAAAGTCGCTCATCTCAACCGTTTGCCGCAGGGACAACCAGAGCGTTTTAAGCGCGTCGAAGCAATGGTCGAGACAATGGATGAATATTTTGGTTCGTGCACAAATCACGGCGAGTGCGAAGGTGCATGCCCCAAAGAGATCTCAGTAGATGTCATCGCTTTGTTAAACAAGGACTATCGCAAAGCAAAGTTTGCAAGTCGCAAGGATCTTGCACGCTAAAAAGTGGCTATGCCACAATTGTGCACACGTAGCGATTGCTTGAGGTGTGCTCACCAGCCTCAACGAGCAGACTCAGAATCAACGAGCCGACTGTTGTGGGTGTCACAGAATCAACGTGTCCAATGAACACGCATGCATCACGGGCGATATCGCCGGTCCACTCGTGGTGTTGTTGACCCCCTGACCACGTGAGCGTGGCGATGACTCTGGCATCAACAAGTTCGTGATGGACGTCGCTCACCACGTGCACGTCAAATGAAATGGCATCACCAGGGTGCAGCACAGACGGGAGTTGATCTGCCACAACAATCACCGGGCGGCAGGCGTCTTGGAGCGCAAAATACGATGGTTTTGGACTTGCTGCGGAGTCCAGTACGCCACCATCCGACAGGGTTGACGAATCGAGTAAGCCCGGAAAACAAAACCCACCTGCTGGTGAATATTTCACTCGACGCAGTGCTTCGATGTCGCGTCGTATCGAAATCGGGTCGGTGACGGCCTCGTTGGCATCGACATGAACAACGTGCCATTGTTCGTGGGTTGGAAATCTTGCAATGTTTGGAATAACTGCAATTGATGTTGTGAGGTCGTGGCCAATACCAGACAAGAACTGTCGCACGGGTTTCGCTCGCTCGTGATTGAAGAGTCCAAGCGGAACCGCTGTGCTCGCATGCGCAACGATTGGCCGCGTGACGTCCACTTTGCGTAAATGGCTCTGTGTCCATTTATCAAATGCCTTGTGGTGCCACAAGGCAACGCTCGGATGATGTCCAAGTGTTGCCACAAGACCATCTGTCCAACGACTAGCAACACGTCGTCCACGTTTTCCGGTTGGGCGATGCGGAATATCTTGCCAGATCATCATTCCTAACGCGTCGGCTGTTTCGTAGATCGCAGGGTGCGCCACATGGTCATGCATGCGCACAAGATTGAGACCGAGTTCATGTGCCAACACAATGGGGTGAGCAATGTCTTGGTCGCTGACTGCGCCCATGTCACAGTCGGGCATTTCTAGATATGCACCTTTTGTGTACATGCGTTCACCGTTGACATGCAGTACCCAGTCAGCCATAGAAACTTCGCGTAGACCGGTCAAGACGGTGTATGAGTCGCTGATTACACCGTCAATCAAGACTTCAATCAGAACAGTGCACAATGGTTGATCTCCTAAACCCCACGGAAACCAAAGCGCAGGTTGGTCAATGTCGATTGTCCATGCGATTTCATTTGAACCAGGCGACAGCGAATGATTTTTTTGTGACAACACAACATCATTGATACTTGTTCGTACGGTTGTCATGCACGAAACGCTTGAATCAAGAACGGCATGTAGCCGCAAATGTGCTCGAGCATCAGTGGCGTCGCGACATAAAATACGAGTTGTCTCAATGCCAACAAGTCCAGTTGTGATTACCTCAATCGGACGCCAGATGCCGGCATGATGCGAGCCGTTGACTTCGACGATCAGTGAATGCGTTGTATCTAGGCGTGACAAAGCGGTGACATCGTAGGCGTGGCGCAGGAAATAGTCATCTTGGTCACCGATGTATGCGCCATCGAGCCAAATATCAGCCTGATCAAAGATGCCATCGCAGGTAATCCACAAACGCTGATCTGTTGTAGGCATCACGTGATCAAAGGTGGTGCGATAAAGAACGCCACCAGCATGGTCGGCAAAAGCCTCGTTGGATCGCCATTCACCAGGCACCTGCACGCTGTTCCAATCCAACGAATCGGAGTCACCAGAGAGCGCCAGGCGGCGGGAATCATCCGTGGCGGGGGTAGCAATCCACTGCTCCACTAGGTGATGCGGAGCGTCTCCGATACTGTTATGAAATGAGCGACGTGCCGAATGCACCATCTAACCTTCCTACCACCTTGGGTGCATTGCGCGCATCAGGCTGGCAATCTCAGTCTGTCAAAGACGAGCTGCGCCTGAACGCCATCGCTCGCATTAAGGCTGCTGAACCATTATTCGAAGGTGTGCTCGGATACGAAGACTCCGTCATGCCGCAATTAGAAAATGCATTACTCGCAGGGCATGATGTTGTGTTCTTGGGGGAGCGAGGTCAGGCCAAAAGCCGCATCATTCGCTCGCTCACGGGTTTGCTGGATGAATGGATGCCCATTATCGCTGGTAGCGAAATCAACGACGATCCGTATAACCCTGTGTCGCGCTATGCCATCAATCTTTGTGAGAAGCGAGGCGACAAAACCCCTGTGTCGTGGGTGCATCGATCAGAGCGTTTTGGTGAAAAACTCGCAACACCCGATACTTCGATTGCTGATCTCATCGGCGAAGTTGATCCAATCAAAGTTGCCGAGGGTCGCTACCTGTCTGATGAATTGACTCTGCATTACGGACTTGTTCCGCGCACGAATCGCGGAATCTTTGCGATTAATGAACTACCCGACCTCGCTGAGCGAATTCAGGTTGGACTGCTTAATATTTTAGAAGAACGCGATGTGCAGATTCGTGGATACAAAATCAGATTGCCGATCGATGTCATGTTGGTGGCATCAGCAAACCCTGAGGACTACACAAACCGTGGCCGAATTATTACGCCACTGAAAGATCGCTTCGGAAGTCAGATTCGTACGCACTATCCACTTGATGTTGATACCGAGATCAGCATCGTGCGACAAGAGGCGCGTCCTGCAAGTATCGGCGATGTCGATGTCAGCATGCCGTTTTTCATGGAGCAAATCGTCGCCACATTCTCACAACATGCTCGCGCCAGTAGTCAGGTCAATCAGCGCAGTGGTGTCAGCGTGCGCTTGTCGGTGAGCAACTACGAAATCCTCTGTGCCAATGCAGTACGTCGTGCTCTACGCGCCGGAGAAACACATGTCGCTCCGCGAATCAGCGACCTCGAAGCATTGGCATCAAGTACGAGTGGTAAAATTGAGATTGAGTCCCTTGAAGAAGGACGCGAGTCAGCGATCTTGCAGCAACTTATTTCAGGCGCTGTCTTAACGGTGTACAAACAGCTTGCTCAGCACGAAAAGATGCGCGATGTCATCGCCGCTTTTGAAGAGGGCGGAGTCGCCCACGTTGGCGGAGATCGCGGTTCTCTCGAGCAAGCCACATTGATAATGGAAATGCCGTCGTTGCGCGAACCAGTGTTGGCTCTCGTTGGCGGAGACGAATCACCTGCTGTGGTGGCGAGTGCTGTCGAGTTCGTGCTTGAGGGACTACATCTTTCGAAGCGTCTCAATAAAGATGCAATGGGAAATCGCGCAACATACCGCTCACGCAGTTAGTGCCAGCACAGACGGGGCGTTCTACGCAACCGCATCTAGAAAACTGAAGGTGATCGAGTCCAGAGTTCGCCAGTGTCATTTTTTGCGGTGTTCGTTGGTGCACCTGTGAGTACGACTACTGGAATCGCTTCAGGAAGTCCGCGCATTGAAAGTGGCGCGTGTTTGACGATCGTGACACCCTCGGGAAGTTCTCCGACGTGTTCGGTCGGAATCAGAACCTCGAGTGATTCGGCGGCGTCACAGAGTCGGGCAGCAGTGTTGACAGCAGAGCCGATGTAGTCGTCGCCTTCGAAGAGCAGGGCTAGACCCGTTGCCATTCCGGTGCGGATGCTGAGCGGGGCACAGGCCGCCCCTGAGCGCTTCTGGAGTTCCATCGCAAAGATGATGGCGTCATGTTGTTGGACCGCAACGACCATGCATCCGTCTCCGAGCCATTTTGCAATTCGTACGCCTGTTTCAGAGGCCACATCTCGGGTGACGGTTCGCCACGCGGACAAAAGCCTCCCGGCAGCGTCGTCACCTTGGGACGTCGTGAAATTGGTGAAACCAGAGATGTCCACAAAGACGAAAGTACGAGGCACGCGCATGTCCCCTACACAATAGAGCACTATCGTGCGGATATGGGTTCTGGCTTCACTTATTCACGTTGGGATGGCACCCAACAAGGTTTTGACCTCGATGCTGATGCACTTCTTGAAGAACTCACCGACGATTTGCTGTATCACGGAGATCTCAATGCTGCACTTCGCCGACTCATGCGCGAGGGAATGACAGACCCAGACGGCAACCGAATTGAAGGCCTTCAAGAAATGCTGAAGCGCATTCGAGAGCGACGCAAAGAGATCGAGGAGAGCGGAGATCTCGGCGGTGTGTTCGGAGAGATTGCTCAAGAGTTGCGAGACATCGTTGACGAAGAACGACACGGCATTGAGCAAGCATTGAAAAAAGCAGAGCAGTCTGGTGATCAGCGGCGGGCAGAGAACGCCCAGAACTCAGCGATGGAGCATAATTTTCGACTTGATATGTTGCCAGAAGATCTTGCAGGAATGGTGAAAGAACTGCAGTCATACGATTTTGAATCAGCAGAGGCACGACAACGCTTTGACGAACTCATGGAGAAACTGCGCCAAGAATTAATGCAACAATTTGTTGATCAGTTGTCAGGCGAGATGCAAAACATGTCGCCTGAGGACATGCAACGGATGAAAGACATGATGTCTGAACTGAATCAGATGATCGAACGTCATCAGGCGGGCCAAGACCCCAAGTTCGAAGAGTTCATGCAGAACTTTGGCGACTTCTTTCCAGAGAATCCCCAAACGCTTGAGGAACTACTTCAGATAATGGCTCAACGCATGCAAGCGATGCAAGCGATGATGAACTCCATGACTCCCGAGCAGCGACAACAACTTCAGGAGTTGTCCGAACAAATGCTCGGTGACATGGATCTGCAGTGGCAAGTGCAACAACTGAGTGAAAATCTGCAGGGAATGTTTCCCCAACAAGGCTGGAACAAGGAGTACAACTTCAGCGGATCAGAGCCAATGAACATGGGCCAAGCAATGCAGTCGATGCAAGAGATGGGCCAACTCGACGAACTTGAAGGTCTTCTGCGCAATGCCACGAATCCGTCAGCACTCGCAGAAGCAGACCTTGACAGGGTCCGAGATCTGCTGGGCGACGATGCCGCCAAATCCATGGAGCGCCTAGCCCAAATGACCAAAAAGCTCGAAGAAGCCGGCTTGATTAATCGCAAAGATGGCAAGCTCGAACTCACGCCGCGAGGGCTAAAAGCAATCGGCAACAACGCACTGCGCGAACTTTTTTCAAAACTCGCCAAAGACAAATTCGGTCAGCATCGAATTGCCAAAGATGGCAGTGGACACGAACGCACCTACGACAGCAAGCAGTACGAATTTGGCGATCCATTTCGCCTCGATCTGCAGCAAACGATTCGGAACGCAATTCGCCGCCAGGGTGGGGGAACGCCCGTGAAATTATCCGTTGATGACTTTGAAATTGAACGCACGGAGCATTCAACTCGTTCTTCAACTGTGCTGATGCTTGACCTCAGCATGTCGATGCCAATGCGCGGCAACTTTGTCCCTGCAAAAAAAGTCGCAATGGCACTTCACTCCCTGATCAGTTCACAGTTCCCGCGTGACTATCTTGGCCTTGTCGGCTTTAGCGAAATGGCCCATGTGCTGACCCATGAGCAATTGCCAGAAGTGTCGTGGGATCTGGCGTATGGAACCAATATGCAACACGGATTCCGTCTGGCGAGACAACTGCTGAGTCGTCAGACTGGTACGAAGCAGATCATCATGATTACGGACGGAGAACCGACTGCCCACATCACTCCTTCAGGCGATGTGTATTTCAATTACCCGCCTGTGCGCGAGACAGTCGAAGCCACACTGCACGAAGTAATGCGCTGTACAAAAGACAATATTCGGATCAATACGTTTGTGCTTGACGCCACAGGGGCGCTACGAGCATTCATCGAACAACTCACCCGCATCAATAATGGGCGCGCTTTTTTCACGACGCCAGAGACACTCGGGGACTACGTGCTCGTCGACTTCATGGACAATAAAAAGCGAACATCTGTTCGCTAATGGCGTTCAGTTTCAAACCCCTTGCCTTTTGGGGTATGATTTGTCATAGTTACACGGTTGTAATTACAGGTGTGTGACCGGCATGGGGGTTGGCAATAGTCAGTTCTTCTGACAGATCATCCGAAAGGCGTTTTAATGGCATTTGAACACGATGAACTCAGTCAAGATCGTGCATGGCAAGACGAGGCAAACTGTCTCGGAGTCGACCCTGATTTATTCTTTCCCGAACGCGGCGCATCAACTCGCGAAGCAAAAGAAGTCTGCAAAGGATGTGTAGTGCGTGGTGATTGCCTCGAGTTTGCATTAGTAAACGGTGAGAAATTCGGAATCTGGGGTGGTCTCAGCGAACGCGAGAGACGTCGCTTGCGACGTCAACGCGCTCAAACGATTCGCATTACCGGCACTGCTTAATTAGCGCGCAGATCTCTTGCGCGAGCAGCGATTTTCCATTCAATAGTTTTTTCAATTGAAAGATCAAGTCGTTCCCATTCGGTTGAAGAAATTGGCGCAAGCGTGTGCGCTGTCGCAAGCCCAACAAGTTCTGTGCGTTCGATTTCGGCATGTTGTGAAACAGTTTCGTACACATCAGCCGGACCAACAACGCCAATATCAATGAGATTCATGCTTATTTGCGTTGATGAGCCAACCTGAAATCCGAGTGCACGCACCGTGTCACTGCGCACGAGTGCAGCAATGGCGCGCGCTCGAGCAAGCGGTGTGTTGGCAAGCCAGATGTTGTATGCCACCAAGACAGGACGTGCTCCGACACAGATTGCTCCAGCAGTTGGATGAGGAGCGGACGGTCCAACATCAGGCTGCAACGAACTGAATGCATGCTTGCGAATAAATGGCAACGATCTTTCAGGGCCGTACAGAAAACATGGCACCTGCAGAGTGTCAACTGCCCATGCCGCAAATTCATCTCGAGCTCGTAGCGCATCCGACATTGTTGAATCGGCAAGTGGCACAAAAGGCACAACGTCGATGACTCCGAGTCGCGGGTGCACGCCGACATGGTCATTCATAGTGAGATGCAAAACGGCGTTGCGGGCAAGCACACGTGGAGCCAGTTCGCCGACGAGAGTAAAGACGCTGCGATTGTGATGCTGATCAGAGTGGAGGTCGAGCAAATCCTTGCGCACCGCATTGGCAAGGGAGTCCAGCATGATCTGGTCAGACCCTTGGCTGACATTGACAACGCACTCAAGCACGGGTTCTGCTTATCAGACGATGGGCCGAAGTGCTACGGTCAAGACATGTTCTCTTTCCTTGAAGGTCCCGAGTTAATCGTTCTTATCGTGGTGGTGCTGGTTTTATTCGGCGGATCCCAATTGCCCAAACTGGCCAAAAATCTCGGTCAGGCACAAAAAGAGTTTAAAAAGGCTATGGATAACAAGTCCGATGATGCGTCGGACGGGTCCTCGACTGACAAATAGGCACGGGCCGTTTTAGGCCACGTTCAGTCGACTCTTTGTAATACGGCGGCGCTCACGCTCGCTCGTGCCACCCCACACGCCGTGCTCGATGTTCTCGCTTAAGGCGTATTCCAGGCAACTAGATGCAACTGGGCAGTTTTTGCAGATCTTTTGGGCGGCAATCACACCGGTGCCATCTGTGGGGAAAAACGTTGCTGGTGGGTAGATCCGACAGGTGCCGCTATTCATCCATGCGGTGGGTGAATTCTGGAACATCCTCTGCTGACGAACGGGTTGAATGGTGACTTGCAGTGTGGCTGACATGACTCTCCTTGGGTATGCATTTCCGGGGTGGATCTGCTGATGTCATGTCTGACGACCCACGCCCCCAAAAAGTTCCCGACTTCACCGATACAATGTCGGGGCGTTGTTATGACGCCATTTATCTAGTTGTGGAGGTCCCTATGTCTGATGTCACCATTGTTGAGCCACCCGTTGCCCATGCTCGGATTGCCTATCTCGGAGCCGTTTCACCCCATTGGGAGGTCTACGGCGACTACGGCGACCATGTGTTGCTCCAAGAATTCCGCGCCCGCGTCTTGGCCCGTCTTGTCCTTTTGCCCAGAGACGACCCACAGTTTCGTCGCAATATGGCTCGCATCGTTCGTGACGCCGAGCGTGAACGAATTTCTATCGAATGGGACATGGGCGATCCGAACTACGAGATCTAAGGCTCGTTTTTCAGGTGAACAACGGATGACGCCAGAACAAAGATTTGGTCGCATCGTGCGTGGTGACGCGTGCTGTCAATCATCACTCAATACGCTGAAATCGTGAATCCAAGGTTTATTAATCGCGAACTCAGTTGGCTTGATTTCAACGAACGTGTCCTTTCGCTTGCGACTGAAGAATCAATACCACTCCTTGAGCGTCTGAAATTCTGCGCTATTTTTGCGTCGAATCTTGATGAGTTTTTTCAAGTGCGCGTTGGTGCACTCAAAGATCAAGTTGCAGCCGATGTCACATCGCGTGGGCCAGACAACCGAACTCCAATGATGCAACTCACCGAGATTGCTCATCGCGTCGACATCTTGACATCGCGACATGAAAGCATTGTCTTTGATGAGTTGATGCCACAGCTCGCTTCTGTCGGAATCAGTCTCTGTAGATGGTCTGAGATGTCAGATCACGAACAAAAAGTGGTGACTGCCGATTTTGATGCGCGCATTTTTCCGGTGCTGACACCGTTGGCTGTTGATCCTTCTCATCCGTTCCCATATGTCTCGAGCCTGGCCCTGAGTATCGGTGTCTTCGTTTGTGATCCCGACACCAACGAAGAACGGTTTGCTCGCATTAAAGTTCCGACATTTTTGACACGATTTATCAAAGTCGACGACACTCGTTTCGTCACAGTTGAAGACGTAATCGTTGCACATCTCGATCGATTGTTTCCGGGAATGACAATCGAAGGCGCATCAACCTTCAGACTTACTCGAAACGCCGACCTTTCGCTTGAAGAAGATGAAGAAGCAGACGATCTTTTGCAAGCAGTCGAACTTGAGCTTCGTCGCCGCAGGTTTGGCAATGCTGTGCGACTTGAAGTCGAACGCGGCATCGACTCTCGAATGCTGGCAATCTTGCTCGAAGAACTCGAGCTCGAAAAGACCGACGTGTCGTACCACTTGGCACCACTTGACCTCACCTGCTTATGGCAGTTGCATCGTTTGCCAAGACCAGATCTCAAGGACACACCGTGGCTACCAGTAACGGCCGGCAGACTCGCAGTTGCTGACCAAACGAGTCGCTCAATCTTTAGCGTCATTCGCGAGCGTGATCTTTTGGTGCATCATCCGTACGAATCATTTGCGTCTTCCACTGAAGATTTTATTGCCCAAGCAGCACAAGATCCGCGCGTGCAAGGCATCAAGATGACCCTGTACCGCACGTCTGGCGATAGTCCAATTGCCAAGAGCCTTATCGCGGCTGCCGAGCGCGGAGTGCAAGTTGTGGTTTTAATCGAACTTAAAGCGCGCTTTGATGAAGCGGTCAATGTGACCTGGGCAAAAGCGCTCGAACGTGCAGGAGTACATGTTGTTTACGGCATGGCAGGTTTGAAAATACATAGCAAGTGTGTGCTTGTTGTGCGCAACGATGATGATGGTATTCGGCGATACGCCCACATTGGTACTGGCAATTACAACTCCAAGACAGCGCGGGTGTACGAAGACATCGGACTCTTCACGTGCAATCCTCAAATCAGTGATGACATCTCACATTTGTTTAACCATCTGACCGGATACAGCCATGACAAGGGCTACAAAGAATTGATCGTTGCCCCAAAGCATTTTCGGCCGACGATACGCAAACTTATTGACAACGAAACACGCTTTGGCGCCGACGGACGCATCGCGATCAAAGTCAACTCGATTGCTGATGTGGAGATCATCGAGGCTCTTTATCGTGCGAGCGACGCAGGTGTACAGATTGATCTCATTGTTCGCGGCATCTGCTGTTTGTGCCCTGGTGCCTCTTCTCAGCCCAACATGAGAGTACGCAGCGTGGTTGGGCGCAACCTTGAACACTCCCGCATTTATCGATTTGGTCACGGTGGACAAGACGATCAGGCGGCATATTTCATTGGCTCTGCTGATTTGATGCCCCGCAACCTAGACAAGAGAATCGAAGTTCTCGCACCGGTGAGTCATCCCAAACATCAGATGTGGCTTGACACGACGCTGTCGTATCTTCTGGCAGATGGTGTTGTGGCACACGAGATGGACTCACGTGGCGAATGGCACCGTGTTGGACCAGTTGATTTCATTGAGGACAATGATGCCCAGTCGCGTCTTTATCACTGGGCAGCAGACGCTCAATTGCGACTAGGCATCCCGAGCACTGCATCTCCCAGCCAGGAGTAGTTCGTTCACTCCGTGTTTACTTAATATGCACCCTGACGTTTGGGTATCTCGTCTAGATTTACTTGTCGCAGGTAAAAAAAGCTGGCAGAAAGAAGTGTGGGCATGGAAGAACTACGATCCGGATTTCATCAGCAGTTAGATCTCTTGCGCCAGTCGCTCACAGCGCTCATTGCCTCGGTCATTGACGCTATTCCCCGGGCGACAGGTGCTCTTCTTGGTGGCGACCTAGAAGGTGCAGATTATTTGATTCAATTCGATGACGAGATGGACGCTCGCTCGATCGAGATTGAAGAGCAGTGCTATCAACTAATTGCTCTTCAGGCTCCGGTTGCGGGTGACCTCCGCCAGGTGGTGTCTATTGTTCGAATGGTTGCAGAAGTAGAGCGCTCAGCAGATCTTACTGTCAATATCTGCAAGGCAGCACGCCGAATATATGGCCACGATTTAGATCCCAAACTGCGCGGAACTATCGCAAAGATGAGCGAACAAGCACAGAGTCTTTTTTCTGCTGCACTTGAGGCATTTGAAGAAAGCGATGTCGCGAAGGCATCTGCAATTGATGACATGGACAACTATCTAGATAGTTTGCAGCGCCAATTCATACAGTCAATATTTGAGAGCCATTCTGCCGGAAACATCGATCTTCAGGTCGCTATTCAGTTGGCAGTAATCGCGCGTTTTTACGAAAGAATTGGTGATCACGCCGTAAATATCGGAGAGCGTGTGAGATATGTGGTGACAGGCTGGATGCCAGAACATAAAGGCGCTGCACGGTATCGACGTGCGAATCCACAAGACGATACTGACGGTATTCCAGTAATACAGATGAACCGTGACATCGTTTGAGCTCACTCAATGGCAAATCGCTGTTGACGCGCTACCGCTCGGAGTTGTTATTTTTGCCGAGAACGGCACGGAAGAGTGGCGAAATTCTGTTGCTTCTAAAATGGGTGGAGCTCGACATACAGACGTCTTGATTGATGAAGCCATCAATCACGTAGGTCGTCCTGTCGTGGCGGGTGAAGCCGCAACGTCACAACTCGATCTTGCAGGACCACCACCGAGAAGTTTCAGCATACGTGGCCTGCCATTATTGTCCGGTGGGGTTGTGGTCACAGTGGAGGAGATCACTGAGCAACTCCGAATAGAAAGAGTGCGAACAGACTTTGTGGCCAATTTGAGTCACGAACTCAAGACACCTGTTGGCGCAATCGCTATCCTCGCCGAACTACTTGAAGGCGAGACAGATCGCAAAACGGTGAAGAAATTGGCGTTGCGGATTGAGTCAGAAACTCATCGCATGACACAGATGGTGGACGATCTTTTCGAGTTATCCGGAATTGAGACAAAATCAGAGACACAAATCCAAGTTGATCTGTGCGAAGTAGTGGCCGAAGTCGAGAGAATTATTTCGACGGTTGCGTTGTACTCCGGCATCACGATACAGATGAATTTTGGTGACAAGCCGATGCTTGTCTTGGGCGACAAGACCCAGTTGCTATCTGCAGTCCGCAATTTGGCGGAAAATGCCGTAAAGTACAGCAATGCCGGTGGCATCGTGGAAATGACCCTGCGGCACGAGGGCGATGACGTTGAGTTGTCCGTGTCTGATCAAGGAAT
>JAEMRC010000113.1:1391-5554 GCA_016463545.1 Ilumatobacteraceae bacterium | reverse complement strand
GCATTAACGATCAGCGTTCCAGGAGCAAATGTGACCGCAGGGCTACTTGAGCCACCTCCTCCACACGATGCCACGAGCACACCAAGAGCCAGGGCAGGAATAGTCAAGACAGAACGTGATCGAAAAAGTTTCATATGACGAAATCTAGTGCCGGAGTGGGCAATTGGCACGAATGAGAGGGGTGTTGGCAAGTACCATTTGTCACGCGGACACAAAGGCCCAAGAATGTCGTGCAATAACTAAAAGTTCGGGCTTAAAACCTAAAAGGCACCCCACATGGCTGACAACGCAGATCAAATAGAGGAGTTCGGGGCAAATTCCTGGCTTGTCGAAGAAATGTTTGAACAGTTCCAAAAAGACGCGCAATCAGTGTCGGAGCCATGGCGCGAATTCTTCAGTGATTTTCGAAGCGTGTCTCAAGGCTCAAGAACCATCAATGCAACAACCGCTGCTCGGCGCGTGCCTGCAGCAACTAGCGCAGAAGCGATAACAGCCACCGAGGGCAAGTCGAAACCTCCGCAGGTTGTGAGCCCAGACGCTATCCCTGAGCCAATTCGCGGAGTGGGCGCAGCGATTGTCGCCAATATGGAGCGCAGTCTTGGCGTTCCAACGGCGACAAGTTTTCGCAATGTTCCTGCGCGTCTGCTTGAGGTCAACCGCAAGGCGATGAATGAGCACCGATCCAGGCACGGACTCAGCAAGATCTCGTTTACGCACGTCATTGCGTATGCAGTGGTGCGATCGATTGCAGATGCAGTTCCCAATATGAACAATGCATATCTCGCCGATTCAGATGGCAAGCCTCAAATAGTTCGTCATCCTCACGTCAATATTGGTCTTGCTGTCGACATTGACAAGGGCAACGGTACGCGCACGCTGGTTGTGCCTGTGTTGCGCCAGGCCGATCTTTTATCATTTGCAGATTTCTTGGTGTCGTACGACGAAATAATCCGAAAAGTCAAGAGCAACAAACTCACTGTTGATGACTATCAAGGGGCCAGTGTCAGTCTGACAAACCCCGGCACCATTGGCACAGTGCAATCGGTTCCACGACTGATGCCAGGACAAGGCGTCATCGTTGGAGTCGGCAGCATTGATTATCCAGCAGAGTTTCAGGGCAGTGATGAAACCACACTCAATACTTTGGGTGTTTCGAAAGTTGTCACGATCACAAGTACGTACGACCATCGCATTATTCAGGGTGCTGAGAGCGGACTCTTCTTAAAGCATGTACATGAGTGTCTAGTGGGCGACCATGGGTTCTACGACGAGATGTTCCGCAGCCTGCAGGTGCCGTATCAAGCAGTGAAGTGGCTGCCAGATACGAGTCCACTGAACAGAGAAGAATCTCAGATGCATAAACAAATGCAGGTCAGCACATTGGTGCGCGTACATCGCGTTCGCGGACACTTAATTGCCGATCTTGATCCGCTGCATTTCAAAGAACCTAGATTGCCCCGCGAACTCGACCCTGCCACATACGACCTCACTATTTGGGATCTTGAGCGTGAATTTTTGACAGGTGGTGTTGCTGGTAGCACCAAAATGAAACTCGAAGAATTACTCGGAGTCCTGCGGGACTCTTATTGCCGAACAATTGGCATTGAATACATGCATATCCAAGACACGGACGAACAGCGGTGGGTGCAGTCAAAAGTTGAAGGTGTCACCTTTACGCCCACGCTCGACGAAAAATTGCGAATCTTGGGAAGGCTTAATGCCGCAGAAGCATTTGAGAAGTTTCTTGCCACAAAGTATGTCGGCACCAAACGATTCGGGCTTGAAGGCGCAGAATCGATGATTGCTATTTTGGACGAAGTTCTCTCTCAGGCCGCAGACGAAAAACTTGATGGTGCGGTGCTTGGAATGATGCACCGGGGACGACTCAACGTACTGGCCAATATCATGGGCAAAAGCTACGATCAGATCTTTCGCGAGTTTGAAGGCCACGTTGATCCGACCTCAGTGCAGGGAAGTGGTGACGTCAAATACCATCTCGGCGCGCACGGCACATATGCATCGGGCACAGGTGCGTCACTGCCCATCGAACTCGCAGCAAACCCGAGTCATCTAGAAACTGTTGACGGAATCGTTCTTGGGATGGCACGCGCGGCGCAAGACAATATCGAGCCACCAAATGCTTTTAGCGTGTTGCCGATCTTGATTCATGGTGATGCTGCTTTTGCTGGACAAGGTGTGGTGGCTGAATGCTTGGCGATGAGTGACATCTCTGGATATCGCGTTGGCGGAACCATCCATCTCATCGTTAATAATCAAATTGGTTTCACGACGTCCCCACAGTTTGCTCGTTCTTCTCTGTATTCAAGTGATGTGGCCAAAACGGTGCAGGCACCAATTTTCCATGTCAACGGTGATGACCCGGAAGCATGTGTGCGCGTTGCCAAATTGGCTTTTGAGTATCGTCAACGTTTTCATAAAGACGTTGTCATTGACATGGTGTGCTATCGCCGCCATGGACACAACGAAGGTGACGACCCTAGTTACACCCAGCCGCTGATGTATCGAGCCATTGCAGAACAACGCAGTGTGCGCAAGTTGTATGTAGAGACATTGGTAAAACGCGGTGATATTACCCTTGAAGTTGCCGAACAAGTGCTCACCGATTATCAAAGCAAATTGCAGATTGCACTTGACGAGACTCGCTCCGACGCAGAAAAAGCGATAAAAGTTGCCAAACCCCCAACACCGGTTGGCGTGCGGGATCATGTCAACACAGGAGTCGCACAAGCAACCCTCGACAAAATATTTTCTCAACTAACTGCCTACCCAGAGGGTTTCACGCCACATCCAAAGTTGCTCAAGCAATTTGAACAGCGCAGCAAGATTTACGAGACAGAACACACAATTGAGTGGGCAACCGGAGAAGCACTAGCAATTGGATCACTCTTGCTAGACGGTTTCAATGTTCGTCTGACCGGTGAAGATACGCGTCGGGGCACATTTAGTCAGCGACATGCAGCATTGATTGACTACGAAAACGAACGAGACTGGATCCCACTACAAGAAATTCCAGACGCCACGGGTCGGTTCTGGACATATGACTCGTTGTTGTCTGAGTACGCAGCGGTTGCCTTTGAGTACGGATATGCACACACAAATCAAGATTCGTTAGTTGTCTGGGAAGCGCAATTTGGCGACTTCATCAATGGTGCACAGATTGTCATTGACCAATATCTTGTTGCTGCTGAGGACAAATGGAAGCAGAGCAACGGATTGGTCCTGCTCTTGCCACACGGATTCGAGGGGCAGGGTCCAGAACACTCAAGTGCGCGCATCGAACGCTTCTTGCAGTCATGTGCCGAAGACAACATTCAGGTGTGCAATGCCACCACGGCTGCACAGTATTTTCATCTCTTGCGACGACAGTTGCTCCATGATATTCGCAGACCACTGGTTGTTTTCACACCGAAGCAGCCGCTGCGCATGAAAGAAAGTCGGTCACCTATTACTGATCTCACGACTGGTTCGTTTGAAGAAGTTCTTGATGACCCCTTTGTCGCCGACCGTGCGTCAGTGCAAAGAGTTGTGCTGTGCAGCGGAAAAGTTGCGTGGGATGCGATGTCGGAGCGTGACAAGAGAACAAGTCGTGCCGCAATTATTCGCGTTGAGCAGTTGTATCCATTTCCGCTCGATCAAATCACCGCAGTCTTGAAGGGTTATCCAAATGCCAAAGAGGTGGTGTGGTTGCAAGAGGAGCCAGAGAACATGGGTGCGTGGCATTTTGTCGAGCACCGCATCTGGCGACTAAAAGATCAAGGCTACGACTTGAGTCAAGTGTCACGAGTAGAGTCCGGAAGTCCGGCGACTGGTTCAAAAACTATTCATGATCAAGAACTCGCCGACTTGATGGATGAAGCACTCACAGGTTGCTAGAAATTAATTCCTGTTATCTCTGCTAACTGCGAGATCGCATCCACTGGATCAACCACTTTTATGGTGCGCATTCCCATGGCTGCTGCAGGTTTGAGATTTATTCCTAGATCGTCCAGAAACACGCATTCGCCAGGAGACACATCAAGCATCTCGCACGCAATCTCATAAAACCTAGGTTCGGGTTTGCGCACTCCGACTTTGCTGCTCTCAACGATGACATCGAAACGGTTCATCACCGCGGTTAATGCTGAGGCACGTTCATTGGAAGA
>JAEMRC010000113.1:0-1291 GCA_016463545.1 Ilumatobacteraceae bacterium | reverse complement strand
GTCACCATGTTATTTGTCAGGCATGCGGTTTTGAAGCCTGCCGCAATGACTGCATCAAGTGCGGCAACCATATTTGGTCTGATGTCGCCAGAGAGCAATGCCAAGACATCGGCACCCGGGACTCGATGTCCGTGAGCAGAACTCTCTTGAGCAAAGAGTTCATCAAATTCTGCTGGGGAGATATCGCTGCGTTCGAGCAAGGCCCATGCGTTGGAGTGCGGGTTGGTGGAATTGATCGTTCGAATAAAGTCCTGAGGCAATCCAGCGGCTGACTCATAGCGACGAAAAGCCTCAAATGGGCTCGTCAGAATGACGCCCCCAAAGTCCCAAAGCACGGCCCGAAGGGGAAGAATTGCCATCTGAGGCATCGTAGGGGGATGTCTGCGTTTTACCCCTAGCGGGGTGCTTGACTGACGGAGTATGAAAAATCACGTGATTGTCGATGGGTCCAATATCGCCACAGAAGGCCGCACTCAGCCCAGCTTGGCTCAACTCAGCGAAGCCGTGGCATCTCTGATGAAAGAGTTTCCCAACGTCACAATCACCGTTGTGGTCGATGCCACATTTGGTCATCGGATCAATAAAAAAGAACAAGCAGAGTTTGACGATGCAGTAAATAACAACGAATTAGTCGCGCCACCAGCCGGAGCAATTGGGCGCGGTGATGCGTTTGTCTTGTCGATTGCCAACAAGGTGAACGGAACAATCTTGTCCAATGACAGTTACCAAGAGTTTCACGGCAAATATGAGTGGCTGTTTGATGAGGGTCGTTTGCTGGGCGGAAAACCTGTCCCCAATGTCGGATGGGTGTTTGTCGAAAGACTGCCAGTACGTGGATCAACAAGCCGTCGAGCGATGAGTAGCGGCGGAAGAGTCGTTGAGAAAAATACCAAAAAGGCGAGCGCTTCGGCCAGCAAGCCAATGCCAGTTCCAAAGGCTCCACCGCCAGGGGCTCGCGTGCGAGACACAAACGATGTGATGCCGTTTTTGACGTTCGTAGAAAAATCTCCGGTTGGATCAACGGTCAAAGCAAGAGTCGACGCGTATACGTCGCATGGAGCAAATTTATCAATCGGAGAAGTCTTGGGCTATATGCCTCTGCGTCTCATTAGTAATCCTGCACCCCGAAGCGCTCGCGACCATTTCAATATAGGAGAAGTCGTAGCAGTCGTTGTTGCAGGTTTCAACGCAGGTCGACGCAGTGTTGAACTAGGTATGCCTGAAATGGTGACGGTCGTAGCAAAGCCTGTTGCCAAGAAAAAGCCAGTAGCAAAGCCTGTTGCCAAGAAAA
>JAEMRC010000112.1:197-5636 GCA_016463545.1 Ilumatobacteraceae bacterium | reverse complement strand
ACATTGGCCACTTCGACAACGAAATTGACATGGCAGGTCTGGCCCGCAGTGGCGCAACTCGTGATGAACTCAAGCCCGGCACTGATTTGTGGACGTTCCCTGATGGTCATGCAGTGATCGTGCTGGCAGAGGGGCGTCTCGTGAACCTTGGATGTGCAACTGGACATCCAAGTTTTGTTATGAGCTGTTCGTTTAGCAATCAAGTGATTGCTCAGATTGAGTTGTTTAAAAACACCAAGAATTATCCGCTGGGCGTATATGTGTTACCAAAGCATCTTGACGAAAAAGTTGCGATGGCTCACCTAGAAGCACTTGGCGTTAAGTTGACCAAACTCACTGACGAGCAAGCAGATTACATGGACATGAATCCAACTGGTCCGTTTAAGACGGAGAACTACCGGTACTAGGGCTCGCAGGCATTCGGAACCATCCAAGTGTGGCGTGCACTAATGGGCCAATCCCAAATGCAAATGCAAATGTGCCAATCCCAATTTGGCCGCCAAGAGATAATCCAATCAGCATCACAACTATTTCTACAAGCGTGCGTGCCGTGCGCACGCTCAGCCCAAATCGTTGATGTAAACCAACCATGAGTCCATCACGCGGACCTGTGCCAAGTTCGGCCCCGATGTAGAGACCGCTACCAATAGCAACAAAAATAATTCCAAGAACGACGTAGGCGATTCGCATTGCCATAAGACGGGTATCGGGCAATAGATCTTCGGCAATGTTTTCAACGAGCCCAATTTCAAAGGCATTCATGATTGTGCCAAGTCCTGGTCGTTGGCGAAGTGGAATCCACAGCACTAAGAGACTGAGCCCAACGATGATGATGACTGTGCCAAGTTCGATCTGAGAGTGCTTCGAGATGCCTTGATGGAGCATGTCCCATGGAGCAAGTCCAAGTCGTCCCTGTACAAAAAATGCGATTCCGATTCCAAAAAAGGCGAGACCAGTTGCACATCGTGTGATGCGTTCGAAAAACTTATCCGATAACGGTCGATTTTTAGAGGGATCTAGCACGCCCCGTCACAATAGCGTCTCTAATGGTCATGCAACTGCGCCTTTTATTTACGAAGGGGAGATTCGATCTCAAATTTTAAGATTGAAGTACGCCAACCAGCGGAGTATTGCGCGCGAGTTGGGTCACTACTTAGTAGTTCACATTCAACAACACATCGGAACAGTAGGAATGGTGACATGGGCTCCAACAGTTGGGTCACGTCGCCGCAAGCGCGGTGTTGATCAGGCCGAACTTCTTGCCCGACATGTCGGTCGTGAGTTGGGTGTGCCGTGTCATGAATTATTGATCAGGGTGAATACAGAATCTCAAACAGGTAAATCTCGTGCAGAGCGTTTAGTTCATCCCCAATTTCGAGCACGTGCTCTCCAGAACACAATGAGTGTCGTGATTATTGATGATGTCATTACGACAGGTGCAACATTGCGAGCAGCAGCCTTGGCATTACGTCGAGTTGGTGTATCAGATGTCTATTGCGTGGCAGTTGCAAAAACCCGCGGGCATCGGTCTCTTAAAGTTGCACCAGCAGACGTGTCTGAGCGATAGCGGCACTAGGGTCATCGTCGACACGAATGCCGTGCATTCCGAGTGCACTTGCTGCATCAACATTGGGTTGCAGGTCATCCAAGAATGCGGTTCGAGATGGCGTTGCTCCAAGGCGATCCATCGTGAGGTGATAGATGGCAGGGTTTGGTTTGCGCAATCCCACGTCAGAACTGTCGACAACGGTGTCAAAGACTGTTTCAAAGTCCATCAGAGGCCACCACCACTCTCGAAACTCTCGAACATTGTTTGTAAGTACTCCGATGCGAATATCGTTGTCGCGGAGTTCATGTATAAGTTGCACCATCGGCTCGCTCAGAGAAAAATTAAAGCTAATGCCACCGGTTGAAGAAGATTCTTTGGTTTGTGGTTGCATGGTTGAGAGAATCGGCATGATGCCAGACTCGATGATCGCGTCACGATTGAGACTCCTGCACTCTTCCATTGTGATTTCACCACGTTCAACGCGGTGCCAAGGGTGATCACTATCTTGGCCATATGGCCCCATGATGATCTCGATGACACGCTCTCGGTCGGCTTCTGGGAAACGACTGGCGAAGTCAGAGGGTTTTCCGTTACTCATAATGACACCGCCAAGGTCAAATATGACAGTGTCGACAGTGCGTTGTGGCATAAGAAATAATCCTATCGCCGAGGACCCACATGGCGGAACTGGCTCAGAGAGTTGACGCCGATACAATGTCAAGCCATATGGCAATTCTTGATCGAGTCCTCAGAGCCGGCGACGGCAAGCGCGTCAAGGCGCTGAATGGTCTGCTTCCTGACATCAACGCCCAGGCCTCTGTCATGTCCGCGCTCAGCGATGACGCATTAAAGGGCAAAACGGCCGAGTTCATGTCTCGAATAGAACAGGGCGAGGATCTCAACGACTTACTTGTCGAGGCTTTCGCGGTTGTACGCGAGGCCGCGACTCGAGTGATCGGACAACGGCATTACGACATGCAGCTCATGGGCGGTGCGGCACTTCACTTTGGTTGGGTAGCAGAAATGAAAACTGGCGAAGGCAAGACACTGGTGTCAACTCTGCCTGCATACCTCAATGGAATTTCTGGCAAAGGTGTCCATTTGGTGACCGTCAACGATTACTTAGCACGTCGAGATGCGGAGTGGATGGGACGGATACATCGTTGGTTGGGTCTATCGGTCGGACTCGTTGTGCCAGGCGCTCGTGAATCTTCCGCCGAAAAAAGACAAGAGTATGCGTCGCACATTACGTACGGAACAAATAACGAATTCGGGTTTGACTATCTGCGCGACAATATGGCTGGTTCGCTAGAGGACAAGGTTCAACGAGGGCATAATTTTGCCATTGTTGACGAAGTTGACAGCATCTTGATTGATGAGGCTAGAACGCCTCTCATTATTTCTGGACGTCTCGCTGACGCAGCCAAGTTGTATTACCGATTTGCATCAATTGTGCGGGTTCTGCAGCGCGACACCGACTACGAGGTTGAAGAAGACAAAAGAATTGTCGTTCCTACTGAAGCCGGTATCGAAAAAGTAGAACAAGAACTTGGCGTTGACAACTTATATGACGAGGTACAGCAAAATCTTGTACACCAGTTGCAGGTTGCGCTCAAAGCCAAAGAGCTCTATCGCCGCGATAAGGACTACATCATTCAAGACGGTCAAATAAAAATTGTTGACGAGTTCACAGGTCGAGTTCTTGAGGGTCGTCGCTGGAGTGAAGGCATCCATCAAGCAGTTGAGGCAAAAGAGGGCGTCAAGATTGAAGAAGAGAATCAAACCCTGGCGACAATTACATTGCAGAATTATTTCCGCATGTACGACAAGTTGGCAGGAATGACCGGTACTGCACAAACCGAAGCTGCCGAACTAATGAACATCTATGGTTTGCAGGTCGTTCCAATTCCGACAAACAGACCTCTTGTACGCCAGGACTATGCCGATCTTATTTACAAGAGTGAAGCATCAAAATTTGAAGCAGTCGTGGACGACATCGTGGATCGCCACTCCAAGGGACAGCCCGTTCTTGTCGGAACTATCAGTGTGGAGAAAAGCGAGACACTTGCACGGCAACTCACAAAGCGCGGGGTGTCTCACGAAGTCTTAAACGCCAAACAGCACACTCGCGAAGGTGCCATCGTTGCTCAAGCCGGCCGAAAAGGTTCTGTCACCGTAGCCACCAACATGGCGGGTCGTGGTGTTGACATTTTGCTTGGCGGCAACCCAGAAGGTCTTGCACTTCAGCAGTTGATTGGTGAAGGCGTTGATGCTGATTTGGTAGTGAATGAGTTTGCACTGCCTGTGGCGCTTGAGCAGATGAGCGAAGAATTTCGCTCTGCTCGAACTGCGGCAATAATACGCCTAGATGAACTAACCCAGAAGTACAAAGCCCAATGCCAAGCAGAGGGCGACGAAATTCGTGCACTTGGGGGCGTCTATGTTCTGGGTACTGAACGACACGAAAGTCGTCGTATCGACAATCAGTTGCGTGGACGCTCTGGTCGACAGGGTGATCCCGGCGAGAGTCGTTTTTAATTAAGCCTTGACGAGGAATTGATGCGCTTATTCGCTAACGGCGCGTTGAGTTGGGTGATGGGACGAGCGTTGCCAGACGATGAAGCCATCGAGGCAAAAATGGTCACCAAAGCAATCGAACGAGCGCAGACGACCGTCGAACAAAGAAACGGTGAGATTCGTAAAAATGTTTTGAAATATGACGAAGTCATGAACGAACAGCGCAAGGTGATCTATAAGCGACGCGATCAGATTTTGGAAGGGCAAGATCTCAAGGTCGAGGCAATGGAGTATCTCGTTGAAGCCGTTGACTCGCTCATCGAGACACACTGCGTGTCTGAAGCAAACGATGAATGGGATCTAGAGGGTCTTGATCTTGAACTGCATTCGTATTGGCCCACAGAGATCACGATTGCACACCTCGACGCATGTGCAGACACTGACGAGATGTATGACGTGGTTATGGCTGATGCATCAGCACATTATTCCCGTCGTGAAATTGAACTCGGACCTGAGACAATGCGGACAATAGAGCGACAAGTGATGTTGCGCATTATCGATCAGCGCTGGCGCGAGCATCTCGAAGAGATGGATTACCTGCAAGAGGGAATCAACTTACGAGCCATTGGTCAAAAAGATCCACTGTCTGAATGGCAACGAGAAGGTTTTGAAATGTTCGGAACAATGATGAAAGGGATCGCTCAGGATTTTGTTAAATACATCATGCACGTTCAGGTTGTGAGCGATGCTGGTGCAAGCGTTCACATGCATAATGTGCAAGAACTTTCAAGTGACAATGTTGAGATTGATGGTTTCGCATCCGTAGCAAATGAGCAAGAGATCGATCCTGCACTGCTGGCAGCACGAGAAGCCCTTGAGCCCGTGCAAAAGACTATTCGCAACGACGCATCTGACTGGTCAAATACTCCGCGCAATGCACCGTGTCCGTGCAAAAGTGGTCGTAAATACAAGATGTGTCACGGCGCAGCCTAGAAAACTCTCAACATGCGTGACTTCACTACAGACTTGCGAGAGGTGGCACGACGCTTGACTGAAGCCAGTGAATACCTCAGGATCGACGAGATGAGAACGCGGCTGACCGAACTTGAGGGACAGATATCTCAACCCGATCTCTGGGACGACCAAGATCTTGCTAAGCGCGTCAACACTGAGTACTCCAACATAAAGTCCGACGTAGATGTGTATGACTCACTAAATGCTCAGTTAGACGATTTTGAAGTGCTGCACCAACTTTCTCGTGAAGAACAAGACGAGTCGCACGAACAAGAGATCCAAGAGGGCATCACAATGCTTGGTTCGCGGTTGTCCACACTCGAACTTCGAAGTCTCTTTACCGAAGAACACGACGAAGC
>JAEMRC010000112.1:0-187 GCA_016463545.1 Ilumatobacteraceae bacterium | reverse complement strand
GACCGAACTTGAGGGACAGATATCTCAGCCCGATCTATGGGACGACCAAGATCTCGCTAAGCGCGTTAACACTGAGTACTCCAACATAAAGTCCGACGTAGACGTGTATGACTCGCTAAATGCTCAGTTAGACGATTTTGAAGTGCTGCATCAACTTTCTCGTGAAGAACAAGACGAGTCGCACGAA
>JAEMRC010000111.1 GCA_016463545.1 Ilumatobacteraceae bacterium | reverse complement strand
GGAGTTGCTGATGGTGCTGCCGCTGCAATCGTGTGTCGCGCCCAAGATGCGCACAAGTACACAGATAAACCCCTCTACATCAAGGCACTTTCATTTGTGGCTGGCAACGGATCTGGCCTCACTGACCCGACATATGACTACACCACATTTCCAGAAATAGCAGCGTGTGCTGTCGACGCGTATGCCCAGGCCGGAATCACAAATCCGAGTGCTGAAATCGCCCTCGCAGAAGTGCATGATTGCTTCACAATTACCGAGTTGGTATTGATGGAAGATCTGCTGTTTAGCGAACGCGGAACCGCATGGCAAGATATTCTCGATGGTCGATTCGACCTCGACGGACAACTTCCGGTTAACCCAGATGGTGGTCTCAAGTCCTTTGGTCATCCCGTTGGTGCATCTGGTTTACGGATGATGTTTGAAGCATGGCTGCAGTTGCGTGGCGAGGCTGGTCCAGAAAGACAAATCAACACAGATCGCACCTTGGCGCTGACACATAATTTGGGTGGATACCCAGGTGAGATGGTGTCGTTCATCTCGATTCTTGGAAGTCAGTTGGGCTGAGTAGATTTGAAGTGCCCACTTGGGCCACACGTCAGGAGAAACAATGTCAACCACTCCAACCGAAGATCGAGCACTCATCATTGAACTTCTCAACGCGTATTCATTTGCCTTGCTAGACCGCAACTGGGATGCATGGTTGGCAACATTCACCCCAGATGGTCATGCTGATTACACAACAGCAGGCGGAATCGCCGGAACACCTGCTCAGGCTGCCGAATGGTTACAAAATACATTTGGCATGTTTGATGTCACGTCAAGCCAAGCCAGCAATGCAATCGTCACGTTTACGGGCAACGATTCAGCAAGCGTGCGGTCAATGTACAAAATGGTGATGCGGATTCCTGGTGACACACCCACCTACATGGAAGCCAATGGTTGGTATCAAGACAAAGTCGTGCGCACCAAAGATGGCTGGAGAATCGCCGACCGCTTCGAGCACATTCTCTACGTACGCTGACATGCCGCTTCCATCTAAACGCAACCCGCAAGATATTGCATCTTCACTTGAGGCATGGTTCACCGACAAGTTCAAACATCCCTGCTCAATCAAAGATGTTGGCATTCCCACCGGAACCGGAATGAGTAGCGAAACGATTTTGTTTACCTTGCATCATGATGGTCTTGTAGAGCCAATGGTTGCGCGCATTCGCCCAAGCATGCAGGACTGGCCCGTGTTTCCGGTCTATGACCTAGACGCCCAAGTGCAGGCCATGCAACTCGTTGCCTCTCGCTCTCAAGTTCCCGTCCCAACAATTCGATTCATTGAAAAATCAGAAGACCTCTTAGGTGATCCATTCTTTGTGATGGATCGTGTGAACGGTGATGCACCACCAGACATGATGCCCTACACCTTTGGTGGCAGCATCCTTGATGATTTCTCGCCAGCAGAACTGCGTGATCTCCAACGAAACTCCGTCAATATCTTGGCTCAACTACATGCCATGCAACTCGATGGAGCCGACACTTCATTTGCTGCGCCACACAGCAACAATCCCCTGCAACGTCTCTTACAAGAACAACGTGATTATTACGATTGGGCTCGCAATAACATCGTCTACCCAACCATCGAGGCTGCGTTTGACTGGCTCGAAGCAAACATGCCTACTAATCCTGGACCCACTGTGTTGTCCTGGGGTGATGCACGCATCGGCAATATTCTTTACAATCGCTCCGTACCTGTTGCGGTACTTGACTGGGAAATGGTTAATCTCGGGCCTGCCGGAATCGATGTTGGCTGGATGTCGTTTATGCATCGCTTTTTTCAAAATCTTGCAGTCAACTACGGAATGACTGGGTTTCCTGATTTCATGTTGCCTGCCGATGTACTCGCTGACTATGTGGCTGCAGGTGGATTCGACATCGGTGATTTGCATTGGTACGAGGTGTACGGCGCAATGCGATTTGCTGCTATCTCGATTCGAACATCAGGAAGACAAATCGCCTACGGTGAAGCAGTTCAACCAGATGATCCCGAGGATCTGATCATGCACAAAGACCTTCTGATTCAAATGATTTTGTAACACCAGCCTTAGCTACAAATAAACGTCGTATTTATCAAGAATACGAAACACCTCATCACGGTCAGCCGTAGGCAATCGAAGTACAACTTCTGTGCAACCAATTTCTTCGTAGTACGCCAATTTTTCTGCAGATGGCAATGTTCCGAACGGAACGACTTCAGGCGAGCCAGCGCGTCCGGCTTTTTTCCATGCTTCTGTTAGTGCGGGCAATGCCTCGCGGACGCCGGATCCGCCAATGGGAAACCAGCCATCCGCCCACTCACTAATGTGTGCAAATATTTTTGGTCCACCGGCGCCACCAACGAGTGTTCGAATACGGGGTTGTTGTATTGGCTTTGGCCACGCCCAACTTGGGTCGAGGTTGATGAACTTGCCAGAAAATGACGCCTCTTCTTGGGACCAAAGAGCTTGCATTGTCAGAACATATTCTCGTACTTTGTCACGACGAGTTGAATATTCAACACCGTGATGCGCCATTTCTTCTTTGTTCCAGCCAAAACCTACGCCCATCACTGCGCGACCACCACTTACGTGGTCAAGAGTGGCCCATTCTTTGGCGTAACTTACGGGATCATGTTGCGCTACCAATGACACTCCGCTGCCGAGTAATAAGTTCTTCGTGACTGCGGCACAACCACCAAGTGCCACCATTGGATCGAGAGTGCGCAGATATTCGTTCGGTAATTCTGGTCCCCCAGTTGGCGCGGGTGTGGCGCGACTCGAAGGGATGTGCGTGTGCTCGGGCAGATACAGACTGATGTATCCGCGATTTTCTGCTTCGATTGCTAGATCAGTGAGCGCAATCGATTGATCAGTTGCAAATATTGTGAGACCAAGTTTCATATCATCCTTTTAGTAAATCAGGTCTGTTATTTGTAACAAGACGACGAATACCGTCACGCCAATCTACAGATGAATGGAAACCAGTTGCATGCAACTTTGTAAGGTCAGGAATAATTGCAGCGATAGTTGCCGTTGTGGGTGCAAATGTTGGAACAAGACCCGTGAGTTGTCCCATCTCTTGACACCAGTCCTCAATGCTCACCACTTGGTCTCCACCCCAGTTGATGACCGTTGCCGGTGTAGACGCGACTGAAAGTAAGTACGCAAGACTACGTGATATGTCCTCGGCGTGAATTGGGGAATAGCTCGTTGGCTGGTCGATATGAACCGGAACAGCGATGCCGCGTTCCATCATCATTAAATGAAACAGCATCCAGCCGTATGTGTCGCCATACGGAACATTGAGTCGTGCAACAACCGTTGGCACACCCAAGCGCTTAGCGGTGTATCGCACCAACACTTCACCGGCAATTTTAGAAATACTGTATGTCGGCATTCCGGGCATTGGTCGATGGCTATCACCTAGCAGATCTGTCTCCGCGCGCGGATCATGATTATGCGGTGCATACACCGCAGTTGATGAGCAGTGCAAGAACGCTGACAAGTTGTCACTCGTTGCCGCAACTGTCTCCATCAGCATCGCACTGCCGTCTGCATTAGCGGCAAATGCTTGTTCAAAATCACTGCTCTTTGCAACAGCAAAATGCAACACAAGGTCAAGATCAGTGGGCACTTCGTCAAGGAGTCCTTTTTCAAGATCTATTGACACGCAATTCACGCCCTTGGCAACAAACGGCGTGCGCTGTTCAGGTTTTTGAAAACGCGCTGCTCCAAAAACTTCTGCACCCGCATTGGCTAGTGACTCAGCGATTGGTCCGGCTACCCAACCAGTAACACCAGTGACAAGAACTCGCTTGCCACTGAACTGGTGTAAGTCGTCAGACACTGATGTCACAATTGATCCGTGTATTTGTCGGTTCCAAAAACAGTTTGAATAAATGGTGCAGTCCACAGATGTGTGGCGATTCCACTTTCGTTCAATGCTTCTCCGTATTTTGCGTATCCCTTGTCCCATCCTTTTCTGGGGTCACGGTCAACAAAATGAATCTGCATAAATCGACGATCGGCATTTGCAGTTCTTGGTACATCTGGTGGTGCATCATCAAGCAAGGGCAACGGAGTCGAATTGAGAATCAACTCAGGTCCCCATTTCTTGCTCATCGCGCGTGGCGCCCAGACATCGCGTGTCCACGCTTCTATATCTGCATGACTTTTACCCGGAGCAAGTTCTCCGACATTAATAATGATTCCCTTAAAGTTTCTATCGAGTGCTTGCTCTACAGGGGTGTTGCGTTCTCCGTTTTGGATCGACCATTCATGGTTATAGAGCAACGTGTGAATGTGATCGCGTTCGGTAAACATGCGACCAGTTGCGTGCAGGTTCTTTACCGTGTCGACACTCCAGCGATTCCATTCATCATGGAACCCTTTGAGCACCCAGTAGATCGCTAAGTACGAACCAGTTTGTGGATCGGGAGTCATCGGCGTCTCTACGGGATATCGCAATTTTTTTAGTTCACGCGTCGCCACAAAGCGATCTCCTGCAAATGTATTAGCACCAACGAGACATCCGCCGTAAAAGTGGTCTGTCTCGTACCATCTGTTGTAGGCCACTTCATGACCTTTACGTGGCTCAACCATTGTGAAGAGCAATGTTCCTAATTCGATTGGCTTATTTGACATGGCTTTTCCTTTAACTAGATATTTCGTCTATCAAAACGGTAGCAAAAATCTTCCCGAGAGTATCTATGGGAACAACGACCAACTACCGTGAGGGTATGGAGATCAGCGGTCGATTCAGCCCTTCCACCACTGCCATACTCACAATGGAGATGCAACGAGGCGTGTGCGGCGATCTTGCTACTTTTAGAGCACTTCAAGACGCTGTTGCCGATGGCGTTGCTGATCGAGTCGGCAACTTGCTAGATACTGCAAGGCGCAACTCATTCATGGTGGTTCACTGTATTTTTACTCTGCGCGCCGACCGTGCTGGCACTCAAATGGATCTGCCAATCATGGCTGCAGCGCGAAAAAATCCGAACTACTTGCTGCAGGGAACCGACAGCGTTGCTCTTATGCCCGAGTTGCGTCAAGTGTCAACAGATGTGGTGTGTGAACGACACCATGGAGTAAGTCCTTTTAGTGGAACAAACCTCGATGCTCAATTACGCCAACAAGGCATTAATACCTTGATCGTTGTGGGCGTTTCTCTGAATCTAGGGATTCTTGGTCTCGCAATCGAAGCCGTCAATCTTGGTTACTCAGTTGTCATTGCTGCTGATGCAGTTGCTGGTTTCCCTGCTCAATATGCACAAGATGTTTTACGTCATTCATTGATCGCCATCACTGAACAAGCAACTGTTGCTCAAATCATTGCCGGTCTAACGGCGTCAAGCGCTACAGACCCCACACACAAATAGGGCCAGCAACTTCTTCTAAATCTTTGCGACGAGAAAAATCAACGCCAAGTGTCAGAGTGGCAACGCCCCCTGCATGCACCGCCGCTTCGAGTTGCATGATTCTTTTATCACTTGATAGTGGTTGTGCGTCTTGCGACCAGACCTCAACTACCAACGATGAGCCGATGCTTCGTGCTCGCTCCAAGACAGACTCTGTTACATCATCGATGTGATCTGTGACGACAACTGCAGTTT
>JAEMRC010000001.1:50659-75885 GCA_016463545.1 Ilumatobacteraceae bacterium | reverse complement strand
CAGTTGTGTGTGCTGCTCTGTCACCAAAAAACATCTGGTATCCAATATTTAAGGAAAAGAAATGGATCTGTGCAAAATTAGGAATCACACGGAAACAAAATGGCATCTTTTCTGTCTGTGGTAAAAACAAATCGTCAAAGAAGCGTTGGTTTTTGACAAAACCACTAATGGCGAACAGTAACCCTGGGCTTCCGACAACTGACCAAGATGCCTTCATCAAGTTGACAACTAATCCTGAATTGATTGTCGAGACTTCCCCAACAACACCACTCGCTCTGGCATCCGTAACCGAGATAACTCTTGCACCCACAACCGAGACAACTCTTGCAGCCACAACTACACCAACAACACCACCAGCATCAACCACGCCAGCAATCCCGTTGACATGTGCAACAGGCGGAACCTGTGCAATCGGCGACGTGGGTCCTGGTGGTGGCATCGTGTTCTATGTGACAACCACACCATTCACATGTGGAGAAGATCTGAAAGCAAAATGCACGTATCTCGAAGCAGCAACAGCAAACGGAACAACACCTTCTACATGGACACCAGATACCAGGGCACAGTGGGGCTGTAACATTGAAGATGCGATGACGTCTGACCAGCGCGCAGCAAGTCTTGAGATCGGTGCAGGGAGAGCCAATACCAAGATCATCACTGGTAAAAACTGCATGGGTGAGGAATACTCAGGTGGATACCGTCCGAGTTCAGGGGTTGGTATAACCAACTCAGTGAGTGCTGCAAGTATCGCTGCCTCCTACAACGGTGGTGGTAAGGCTGACTGGTTCTTGCCATCAAGAGATGAACTAAACGAAATTTGCAAAATATATTCAAACGGACGAACGGACACCACTGAATTTAGTGATTATCAAAATGGTTGCACCGGAAACACATCACCGACCGGTGGTTATAGCGATGGCCCCTATTGGAGTTCTTCTGAGGACTACACGTGGCAGTGCGAAAATCAGTGCGCGTGGAGTCTGGATTTCGACATCGGGGGTTGGGGCAACAACGGCAAGCACGGCAGTTTCTACGTGCGTCCAGTGCGGGCTTTTTGAGATCTAGCCCTGCCAAACTTGTGGCCAACTTCGGGCCAACAACTACAGTTCGTGGTGATATTCATGACTTAGGCGTAAGGCTCTAAAATCTGGGAGGAAGACTCAATGAAAGAACTAACTGGAATGGTGGCGATTGTCACGGGTTCTTCAAGCGGAATAGGTGAGACGACCGCACAGAGATTATCGGCGCTTGGAGCCACCGTCGTTGTGAACTCGTCGAGTTCTGTGGAGGCTGGTCAAAAGATTTCGGCTGCGCTTCCTGGTGACAGTATTTATGTCCAGGCAGATATCAGTGATAAGGCACAGGGAGAGTCATTGATTCAGAAGACTCTTGATGCGTTTGGCAAAATCGACTTGTTAGTGAACAATGCTGGTTGGACAACGGTCGTGCCGCATAATGATCTAGAGGCGCTTACGGATGAGATTTTTCTCAAAACATTTGAGGTCAATGTTTTTGGTACATGGTGGCTAACAAAAGCGGCAATGCCGCATCTCAAGAAATCAGATGATGGACATGTCATCAACATCACGTCTGTGGCTGGTGTCAGGCCGGTTGGTTCGTCTGTTGCATATTCGATGACCAAAGCGGCGCTCAATCAGATGACACGACTGTTGGCAAAATCATGCGGGCCAGTGCGGGTGAACGCTGTCGCGCCGGGTTTGGTGCGAACAGCATGGACGCAAGACTGGGATGCGCAACATGCCGCAATGAAACATGCCACCCCTATTGGTCGTTCGGCAACGCCAGATGATTGTGCAGAGGCAGTGTTGGCGCTTGTTCGAAATAAATATGTCACCGGTGAGGTCTTTGTGGTTGACGGTGGCCTGACGCAGATGACATAGTGAAAAGACGATGATTGTTCATCTCATTGACGGCACGTATGAGTTGTATCGACAGCATTTTGGTCAAGCAGTTCGGCACGGAACGCCAGCGCCGTTAGCCGCAACATCAGGAGTATTGACGTCCACATTGCAATTGCTCGCTAATGGGGCAACTCATGTGGCAGTTGCAGTTGATCACGTGATTGAAAGTTTTCGTAATGACTTGTGGGATGGATATAAAACAAGTGACGGTATGGAACCAGAAATTCTTGGTCAACTAGCGTTTATGGAAGAAGCATTGCGAGCTCTGGGAGTGCCTGTTTGGGCGATGGTGAAATACGAAGCCGACGATGCATTAGCCGCAGGTGCGCGTATTGCGGACGCAAGTGAACAAGTGCAGCAAGTGCAAATACTCACGCCAGACAAGGACCTCGGACAGAGCGTGCGCGGAAATCGCGTAGTGCAGTTTGACCGCCGCAATGATCTCATCATCAACGAAGATTCTGTGCGCCAAAAGTTCGGCGTGGGACCAGAAAGTATTGCTGACTGGCTAGGACTCGTAGGTGACACAGCAGATGGTTTTCCGGGATTGCAAGGGTGGGGAGCAAAAAGTGCTTCTGCGGTGCTTGGGGTGTACAACTCAATCAGCGCAATACCCGATGATGACAAACAATGGCTGGCTGACGGAGTTGTTGTGCGTGGTGCGACGAAGTTGGCTGCAACACTTGCCGCAAATCGCGAACTAGCAATGTTGTTTAAAAAAATTGCAACGGTTGTTGACGACGTGGACGACGATGTTCAACTCGGTGGCGTGAACGATTGGCAATGGCGCGGGCCGACATCTGCGCTTCGGGCAGTCGCGACAGAGGTGGGGAACAACCAGATCGTTGAGCGTGCAGAGCGAGCAATGGTGGGACGTGAATAGTGAAGTAACGGCCAGGCGGTCTGCGGCACACACGTAAAACCGCTGAAGGCTGCTGCCTTCCGGCCCTGACCTGATTCACGGGTTCGTGTCGCACAGGACCCGACCGTTACCTCACCACCCACGTCACCATGGGTGATGAGGCTCAAGGATACCTTGCCGATAGCCTGCGTCACTTGCGGCATCGGTGACGATGTCGAGGAAGGGTGCGAGAGCGGCCGAATCGGCACGCTTGGAAAGCGTGTGAAGTGAAAGCTTCCGTGGGTTCGAATCCCACCCCTTCCGCGATGGAACACATAGATGCGATGCGACTAGCCCTTGAGCAAGCACGGGCTGCGCTTGCTCTTGGTGACGTGCCAGTCGGCGCGGTTGTCTTGCACGACGGCAACGTCATCGCGGCTCGCCATAACGAACGTGAACTGCGCCAAGACCCAACTGCTCACGCCGAAGTCTTAGCCCTGCGTGATGCCAGTGAAGCCCTTGGTCGTTGGAGACTCGAAGATTGCACTCTTGTAGTCACACTTGAGCCTTGCGTGATGTGTGCAGGGGCGTTGATCTCTGCTCGTATTGGGCGGCTCGTGTACGGCGCGGCCAATTTTGAAGCGGGGGCTACTGCATCTTTGTATAACGTCACCAGCGATCCTCGTCTGGGTCATAATCCTCCCGTCGAACACGGACTCCTGGCCGACGAATCTGGTGAGTTGCTGCGGTCGTTCTTTGCTGGACTCCGTTCGTAACGCCGATAACCTTGCCGACGGAAGAGTGCCAGAGCGGCCGAATGGGACGGTCTCGAAAACCGTTGTGGATGCAAGTTCACCGTGGGTTCAAATCCCACCTCTTCCGCCAATCAGGAAGTGACGTGTTTGTTGATTCAGCGTTGTTTGTCGGCGTACTTTTGGAAACTCAACAACCCGTACCAAAACACTCCCGTGAAGACGATGATTGATACGAAGCCACCAAAAGCAAATAGCGTGGAGTTAGTTATCGCTATCACGACTGCCCTTTGCTAGCAAGAGCGCACCGAGCGCCAGGATCGACGGAACCCAAATGCCAACATAGATTCCGTTAAGCCTGGCCGAAATATCGGCTTCGTCTGCTTGGAAATATAATGTCACGCTGAGCACAAAACTAGCAAAAGCAGCAACGATCGCAGTTCCTTTAAGGACGGTTTCAGGTTTCGGAGTCATGTTGGCTTCTCTTTCAAAATACTGGCATCGGGTTGATGCCTCAATAAGTGTAAGCGCAGCCCAATTGGAAGTGCGACATTGTGCGCAGAGGATTGAGCCTCATTGTCAGCACGTCAGATTATTTGATGGCGGCTCAAGAGTGATGAGGTACGTGTCAATAGGGTCAACGACGCATGCGTTAGACCCGTACCCGGTGTGCTGGTCAGCCGTTGCCTGAAGAAAGATTCCACCTTCGAGTGCTTTTGCCATTGATCTGCTGCTTTCAATCGGAGTCGCGGCATCCCCCGAGGTGCCAATGACCACGATGGGTCCGGCTCCTTTGCCCGTGATGACGACATGCGTTGCTTGCGGAGCAGGCCAGAACATGCACGTATAAGAGTGGATGAAACTAGGCCCTAGGCGCGGAGCAACCGCAAGGAACTGATCATTTGTTGCATCAATCTCGGCGACCGTTAAGGGACCTGGTTCATCGAGGCACGAGATTGCGATGAAAGCCTCAAGCTCGTTTCCGTATGTGCCGTCACTATTGCGCTGAAAATATTGGTCATTGAGTGAGAGCAGTCCAGCCCCTTTGCCTTTTTGTGCATCACTTAGGGCTCGTTCAAGGTTTGGCCACATGGAGTCTGAATACATCGCTTCGGCAATTGCCGTATAGGCCACGGTTTGATTAACGGGTGCGCGATCAGCCGACACGACGAGCGGATTGTCGTCAAGACCAGAGATGAGTTTGTCGAGTGCAGCGCTCGGATTTGCATTGTTATAGAACAAGCACTTTTTGTTAGCGGCGCACTTTTTTAGGAACGTATTTAATGCTTTTTCGAACCCCGCTGCTTGTTGCAGTGCGCCTTGGATGGCGTCAGCGGTTGGATCGGACGCGCCATCAAGCACTGCTGCGCGAACAGTATCGGGAAACATTGTTGCCCATGTAGCGCCAAGTTCACTCCCGTATGAAAACCCGAAGTAACTGATCTTTTTTTCACCAAGAGCCGCACGAATCGTGTCCATGTCATGAGCGGTTGCCTGAGTTGAAATATACGGAAGTATCTTGCCACTCCGAGTTTTGCATTCGTCTACAAACTTTTTTGTGAGTGCCAACACCTGGTCGATGTCAGCCTGGTTGTTGGGGGTGTTATCGGCAGCAAAGTATTCGTCGTATGAATCAATGCAGTCCACTCTTGGGGTCGAAGATCCAGTGCCTCGCGGGTCCCATCCGATGATGTCAAAGTTGGCCAAGAGAGTCTGGCTCAAGTAGTACTCAGCGTTTTCTGCAACAGATGAACCACCAAAACCCGGACCACCGGGATTAACAAGCAGTGAGCCAATGCGTTGGCCAGGTTCGTCGGCGGTGCGCCGTAACAGATGTAACGAAAAGGTTCCGATGTCAGGTGCGTCGTAATCGTATGGAACATCGAGTGTGCCGCATTCGAACTTGCCACAAATCTTCCAAGTTATTTGTGGAGAGTTTCCTTGAGCATTAGGAGATGTCGCGATGGGGTTCTTGCTTATGGTTGGGGTTGTAGCGGCCGAGCTTGAACACGCGGCGAGACTGATAATCAACATGCCTGTTACAAGCACGGCTCGGCGTCGAACTGCGGTGGTGAATGAATCGGTGAACATCTCTCACGCAGGCTAGGCGATAGGTGCGTTGCGCGCCCTAGCCTTGAGGATGTGCGAATGGGACCTCACATGATGATGCCAAGTGATGGCCATGACGTGAAAGGTGTCAAAGTTCAGCGAGGCTCGTTGCGCCGAGCTTGGGTGTTTGCAGCACCATATAAAAAGCATATTGCAGCCTTTCTGATGGCAATTCTTCTGTCAGCGTTGTTTGCACTTGCTCCGCCATTGTTGTTTCGCGGAATCCTGGATCATGCAATTCCTGACCAGAATCGTGGCTTGATTACCACGCTTGCCTGCGTGCTTGTTTTAGCGGCGCTGATTGATGCGCTACTCGCAATCGTGCAGCGGTGGTATAGCTCCACAATCGGTGAAGGTCTTATTTATGACTTGCGAGTTGCGTTGTTTGACAAAGTACAAAGAATGCCGATTGCTTTTTTTACGCGCACTCAAACTGGGGCGTTGATTAGCCGACTCAACAATGATGTGATTGGTGCTCAGACAGCAGTGACATCAACTTTGGGCAGCGTGGTGTCAAATGTTGTTGTGTTAATTACCACACTGGGGGCAATGTTGGCGCTTGAGTGGCGCTTGACATTGCTGTCTCTCGTTGTTCTTCCCCTGTTTATTTTGCCTGCAAAGCGGGTCGGACTAAAACTCGGCGTGATCGCTCGACACCAGATGGAACTCAATGCGGAGATGAACACTCAGATGAGTGAACGCTTCAATGTTTCGGGAGCGATGCTGGTTAAGTTATTCGGACGCAAAGAGCGCGAAGTTGCAAACTTCAGCGCGCGAGCTGCTGGCGTGCGAGACACCGGCATCCGCAGCGCAATCTATGGTCGCGTATTTTTTGTTGCGCTCGGTCTTGTTGGCGCTCTCGGCGCCGCAGCAATCTATGGAGTTGGTGCCCATCAAGTTGTTTCGGGTGACATCAGCGCCGGAACACTCGTGGCGATGGCCGCTTTTGTGCAACGTATTTATCAACCACTTACTGGTTTGACGAATGCTCGTATCGAAGTGATCACTGCGTTTGTCAGTTTTGATCGAGTCTTTGAAGTTCTTGATGCGCCAGTATCAATCTTTGACAAGCCAGGTGCATACGATCTTGTCGAACCGCGGGGTGAAATTGTTTTCGACAACGTCACTTTCCGGTATCCGCCTGGTGCATCGGTATCTATTGCGTCGCTCGAAGCAGCCGGTGTGATGCAGGGCGCAGACCCCGATGTTGATGTCTTGCAAAACGTCTCATTCACGGTGCCTGCCGGAAAAACAGTGGCACTGGTTGGTGCTAGTGGATCCGGAAAAACAACAACGGCAATGTTGACTGCACGTTTGTATGACGTCACATCTGGAGCTGTGCGTATAGATGGTCATGATGTTCGAGACCTGACCGGAGATTCACTTCATGACGCCATCGGGGTGGTGTCACAAGATCCGCATCTGTTTCATGAGTCAATTGAATCGAATCTGCGATACGCACAGCCAAATGCGACTGATGCAGAACTAGTGATTGCGTGTCAGGCGGCACGAATTCATGAGGCAATTGCATCGCTGCCAGACGGATACGGCACTGTCGTGGGTGAGCGCGGTTATCGCTTGTCGGGTGGAGAAAAACAACGACTGGCCATTGCTCGCTTGTTGCTTCGAAATCCTGCGGTGATGATTCTGGACGAGGCAACAAGCCATCTTGACAATGAAAACGAAGCGTTGGTGCAAGAAGCACTTGAGTCTGCGTTGTTTGATAGAACTGCTCTCGTGATCGCGCATCGCTTATCGACAATTCGAGATGCTGATCTAATTGTCGTGCTCGACCAAGGACGTGTTGTCGAACAAGGTACGCATGCAGAATTAATTGACAAAGATGGCTTCTATGCATCGCAGGTGCGAGCAGGGGGCAGTTTTGGTCTGGAGAGTGATGTCTTCTGAAATGATTGATGGACGTCCCGTTTTTACGGTCTCGGCGTTTGGCAATATCATCAAAGGTCTTGTAAGCGAAGCGTTTCTTGGTGGTGTGTGGGTAGAAGGAGAAATCCAGGGGGCAAAGCCCGCTAAGCCACATATGTATTTTTCGCTTGCCGAAAAAGTTGACGATGTTGATGTAAAAATCGATGTTGCAATTTTTGCAGGTGCATTACGTGGCGTAAATGCAAAATTGCGCGAACACGGAATAGAAATCAAAAATGGCATGAAAGTTCGAGTATTCGGAGTTCTTGATTTTTATGCGCCACGCGGAAGTTTGACCTTTAAGGTCTCCGACATTGATACGCGGTTTTCATTAGGTGAACTTGCGTTGCAGCGTGAGGCGTTGTTACGCAAGTTGATTGAAAATGGCATGACAGAGTTGAACAAGGCTCTTGAGGTTCCAATCGTGCCATTGCGCTTGGGTGTGATTAGTAGCGAGACCGCAGCAGGCTGGGCGGATGCACGAAAGCACTTTGAAGAGTCTGGATTCGGTTTTCAGATCTCGTTTGTCGACTGTCGCGTACAAGGTGACCAAGCAGTGTCGATGGTGGTTCGAGCGCTCGAAATACTTGGAGCACGAACAGACATTGATGTGATTTTGCTGATGCGTGGCGGTGGCAGCAAAGGAGACTTGGCTGCTTTTGATGACGAAGCGATTGCATTGGCGATTGCTCGTTGTCCGCTCCCTGTGTTCACCGGAATCGGTCACGAAGTTGATCGCAGTATTGCTGATGAAGTTGCACATACAGCGTGCAAGACCCCCACTGCATGTGCAGACGAAATCATTGGCTATGTCGCTGAGTTCTTAGAAGCAATTGCTGACGCAGCACACGATCTGCAGCGACAGACACAGCAGGTGCTTGAGCGCTCGCGCACGCGACTTACCGTGAACCTTGATCGTTTGTGTCGAGTGCCGGTATTGCAGTTAGAGCGTCACGCCCAACGTCTTGACGGCATCACGGAGAGAGTGCGACTGCTTGACCCGGTAAATACAATGGCAAAAGGCTGGAGCATTACGCGAGCAGCCAACGGAGACATTGTTCGTGACGCAGCGTCACTATCAGTAGGACAAGAAATGACAACAACCTTTGCATCAGGATCTGCCACTAGCACTATCAAGGAGACACACATATGAACCCACCATCAAAACCCACAACTGATGAGCCAAAGGGATACGCCGAAGCGCTCGCAGAACTTGAAAAAATACTTTCGGTTCTTGACGGTAACTCTGTTGATGTTGATGCATTAGCCACACAGGTGCAACGTGCATCGTTTCTGATCACATGGTGTCGCGGGCGCATTGATGCTGCTCAATTACAAGTGGACAAGGTCGTTGCCGGTCTCGGCGACGACGAGTAGATTCACCGATTGTCGCTGTACATTTCATGACAACCCCACCAGTGTCTCTTGGCAAGATTGCCAAACAGGTAGAACTTCTACTGACTTCTACTCTGGACCAAGAAATTGAACGATGGACACAACTTGATCCAGAACTGGCTGAACCCATCGCTGAAATTCGTCGACTTGTATTAGTAGGCGGCAAGAGGCTGAGGCCCGCATTTTGCTATTGGGGATATGTGGGTTTGGGTGGCGCCGATCAAGACAAAGTTGTTCAGATTGGCGCAGCAATTGAGTTACTGCACGCGATGGCATTGTTCCATGACGACATCATGGATGGTGCTGCAACTCGACGCGGTGACACAACAACGCATCTGCGATTTGAAGATCGGCATGTACGCGCCAACTGGGCTGGCGAGGCGCGTCGATTTGGTGAAGGTGCAGCAATATTGATTGGTGATATGGCTTTTGTGTTATCAGATCGATTAGTAAGCGATGTGTCAACGCCTGTTCGCAATATGTGGGACGACATGCGAATGGAACTCAACGTTGGACAGTATCTCGATATGTTGGGCTCTGCTCGACGCGAACGTAGCCGCGAAGTTGCCGACCGTATCTGTCGTTACAAAAGTGGTAAATACACAATTGAGCGACCCTTGCATATTGGGGCACTGCTTGCTCATCCAGATAATGCAGACACAGTTCTGCAACAGCTTTCTGCATATGGATTACCACTTGGTGATGCGTTTCAGATGCGTGACGATGTTCTGGGTGCTTTTGGAGATGAGTCAGTCACCGGAAAATCAGTCGGTGGCGACCTACGCGAAGGCAAACCAACTCCGCTACTTGCGTGTGCTACTCAGAGAGCAACAACCGCACAACTCGCTATCTTGCGCACAGTCGGTCAAGAAGATCTCACAGATGGTGATATCGCCGCGATTCAACAAGTAATTATTGAGACAGGTGCTCTTAATGAACTTGAAGATCTCATTGCCTCTTTACGCGACGAAGCAATATCTGCATTGGCGCATACAACGCTAGGCAGTGAAGCAGTTAATGAATTGAACGAACTTGCGCATTACGTGGCAGATAGGGATGTGTGAACTGCCGTATCTGCTATCGAGCAGCGTAACTTTCGAGGGCTTCTTGAGCACTGAGTCCGGTCATGACGCCTGGTTCTTCGTTGATGGCTTCGATCCATGGTGGTCGCACAACACAACACACGGCAATCGGATCAATGTTGTTGGGGCCAGTGACGCTTAGTCGTGCAAAGGTGCTGGCGTAATTTGCTGGTCGTGCATCGCGAGAAAGTTCAATCAACGCCCATGGGTCTGGGGTGTGGCCACTGCGGTCGCCCACTGTGGCAATTTCAGTAACGGCACTGATGTGCGTGGCTCCGCCAGCGAGTCCTGGCCCGTCTGTCAGAACTGCGCCGTGGACGAGTTCTGGTCTTGCGCCAGCGGCCAATAACGCAATATATGCACCGATACCGCGCCCCAACAGACATGCACCACCTAGATGACGCAATGCGATATCAACGTCTGCAAGCAAAATCTCGCATGAATATCCGCCACCTGCAGGAACACTCGATTGTCCGTGTCCGGTGAAGTCAAGTGCATAGATCGGTCCGGGCCAACGAGCGGCAACCTCTGGAACAGTGCTCGGGGAATGTTCTCCTAAGCCATGCAGTAATAACAATGGTGTGCCAGAACCGACACGCAATGTGTGAAGAGCAAGCGAAACTTTGTTATGTACAAGTTGTTGCGTGGTACCCGCAGTGGTGCTCATGACAAAAACTCCAAAATCATCGTGCTGACTTCGTTTGGCTTTTCGATGTGCACAAAGTGTCCGACATCATGGATTGCTTCGAGTCGCCCGTTGCGCGGAATCCACGGAACTAAATCTCGTGGTCGTGTTCCCCATCCCATTGGTTCGTCAATCGTTCCGATGAGTCCAAGAAATGGCATGCCAAGCGCAATCATGCGCAAGAGGGTCCACTCGGGGCGCCATGGACCAAAACCACCAAAGCGCATTGTGGGATCAAGTTTCCATCTCCATCCGTCATCATCTTGGCGTGCACCAATCGTGACGAGATATTCGAGCCATTCAATAGGGAGTCGTGGATTCATTTTGCCGCGACGCATTGCAAGATCGTGCAGTGAGCCTGGTTTGCGATATGCGAGCGCAGCTTCGTGACGAAAATCTAACCACCCTGTGATTTCACCCGCCATCATTCGTGTTTGGTCGTGATCTGGTGCATCAGGCATGCGCCTTTTTGAGGGCATGCCATCGATGTTGACCAACTTGGAGATGCGATACGGAGATGCGTCAGCAAGTTGCAACATCAGCGCACCACCTTTGGAGTGGGCGACAACAGGTGCGGCCTTGTTGGTGATTGAGCTCATCACGGTTAATGCATCTCGGATGTCTGCGTCCCATCCGTAGAGAGCGGTGTGGTCGCTATCACCATGTCCACGATGATCCCAACTGATGACTCGATACCCCGCGGCCGCCATGATCGGCGCAAAGACGTCGTAGGTGCCAGCAAAGTCAGACCCACCATGAACCAAAAACAATGGGGGATCAGATTCGTTGCCCCATTCATAGGTGGCGATGCTGACTCCATCGGCGTCTGTTCGATACGAGCGAGCGGGGCGTTGGGCGCCGGGGAAAGAAGGAAGGTTCGTCATGGGCTGTATCACTCTACGCCCACCAAAATGTCTCGTAGTGTGGTTTGTGATGTTCTTGCGCACACGGCTCCATAAATATTTGCTGTGGGGAGTATTGGGTTTTGGTGCTTTGGCAATAGTTTCGAGTTTTTTTGACGGTGGCTCATCGTCGTCAACAACAACATCATCGTCATCAGTACGAACAATCCCAGGATCAAGCACGACGTATGTGCCAAGGGAGTACACCGTGCTTCCAGGAGACTCGCTCTATTCCATCGCCGAAAGATTTAATCTCAGCGCTCCTGGCCTGGTGACGCTCAATAAGATAAAAAATCCTGATCGCGTGCCAGCCGGCACAGTTCTCAAGTTGCCCCCCAGTGCGGGCTTTGTCCCCATCGGCGCGACCACAACGATGCCCCCTTGATAGTTACACTTTAGAAGATGAGTGCAAAGTTTTGGCCAACAGCAGAACATTGGTCTGTCGAGATACCACTCCATACGCCACATCCACGGTTGGCCTGGCTTGACAGCACTGGAGTTATTTCTTTAACTCCGTGTCCGTTTGAAGTGCCGGCGTCGGAGTGGGAGACACTCGAGTATTTAGATTGGAAAAGTGGAGGCGATACCAACTTTGCACCACTTGCATCTGCCGATGGACAACTTGATTGTCGGGGCTTTTGGGACAAGGGTAAAACTGATAAAGATGCGCTGTTCACAACCAACGCAGATAAAGCGCCGACGCTGAAAAAATACGTGCAAGATATTGGTGCCAACTTTGGTCGAGTTCGCATTATTAAATTAGAACCACAAGATCACGACACTGCAATACGTAATTTGCACCGTGACGATAATAATCGTTTTAACCCCGAGAACGAAGGCTGGGTAGTTCGCTCATGGTTAGAACTGACGGATTGTCCTGACAGTTATATGTTGCTGATGGATACCGGACCAGATGGCTTACCCGATCCCGCAACTGAACAACGCATTGCGTTGCACAAAGGCGCACGTTTTGTGGTGGACACACAACGTTTGTGGCATGTAGTGGTGCATAATTCAGATTTCCCTAGATACGCACTCATAACAAGTCTTGAGAGTGGTCCTGCTCTTGACAGTTTTATTGCATCTCAACACGCGTAATAAGAACTGCGTTAGTTCTGTGAGCGACGATGTGCTGCTGCAAGTTCTGCAACCTCACGCATGATTCGAGCGATGTCAAAATCCTTTGGTGTATAGACAGCCGCAACACCTGCCTCTTTCATACGCGCACGATCATCTTCTGGAATGATTCCACCGATGATGAGTGGAGCATCGACACCTGCCTCGCGCAGTAATCGAATCACGGTTGGTACTAGAGACAAATGCGAACCAGAGAGAATCGACAAGCCAATGACATCTGGATCTTCATCGCGAGCACTTGCAGCGATTTGTTCTGGCGTCAGGCGAATACCGCTGTAGACAACTTCCATTCCAGAGTCACGCGCAGCGACAGCGATTTGTTCTGCACCATTGGAATGTCCATCTAGTCCGGGCTTGGCAACCAAGAACTTTGGTGGTCCACCTGGAATCGTTTTGACGAATGCCGCAACATCAGCCAACGCTGTTGTGCGTCTGCCGACGGCTGCGCCCACGCCAGTGGGGGCTCTGAATTCACCGAACACTTGGCGCAAAGCCTCTGACCATTCACCAGTTGTACCGCCAACTTGAGCGAGTGCGATAGATGGCTCCATGATGTTGTCCCCACTCTGGGCTGCAGCCGTGAGTGCAGACAATGCTGCTGTGACTGCCACATTGTCGCGGTTGGCACGCCACGCTACGACATCGGCAATTGTCTCTTTTTCAACTTCGGGGTCAACTTTTAAGATGTTGTCCGCGCCACCAAGCGGCGATTTTTCGGTTTCAGTAAACGAGTTGACTCCAACAACAATCTGGTCACCGCTCTCTATTGCGCGAGTTCGCTCAGCCATTGAACTGACAAGTCGTCCCTTGAGTTCGTCAACAGCGTTGAATGCGCCACCGAGTGACAACACATCTTGGAGTTCGGTCCATGCGGCTTCGTATAATTCTGAGGTACGGGCCTCAATGACATGTGATCCGTCAAAAATGTCTTCGTGTTCGAGGAGATCTGTTTCAAAAGCCAGTACTTGCTGCATGCGCAACGACCACTGTTGATCCCAGGGGCGAGGCAAGCCGAGCGCTTCGTTCCATGCTGGCAACTGCACACTTCGAGCGCGCGCATTTTTTGACAATGTCACTGCCAGCATTTCAAGAACAATTCGTTGTACGTTATTTTCTGGTTGTGATTCAGTGAGACCCAGCGAGTTCACTTGAACGCCATATCGAAAACGGCGTGCCTTTGGGTCTTGTACGTTGTAGCGTTCGCGCGCAATTCGGTCCCAGAGTTGGGTGAAAGCACGCATCTTGCAGACTTCGTCCACAAAGCGAATTCCGGCGTTGACAAAAAATGACATCGAGCCAAAGACTTGGTCGAATTGGTCGTCATTCACTTGTCCACTTTCGCGCACAGCATCAAGAACGTCGATTGCAGTAGCAAGCGAGAAAGCAATCTCTTGCACGGGTGTAGCACCAGCCTCTTGCAGGTGATACGAACACACATTCATCGGGTTCCACTTAGGAGCATTGTTGGCACACCATGCCACCATGTCAACGATGAGACGCTTTGATGGTGCTGGCGGAAAAATATATGTACCGCGAGATAGGTATTCCTTGACGATGTCATTTTGTGTCGTGCCACGCAATTGGGGGGGTGTGACATTTTGTTCTTGTGCGTTGGCAATGTAGAGAGCGAGCAACCATGCAGCGGTGGCATTAATTGTCATTGATGTATTCATTTGTGCAGGTGGAATACCGTTGAGCAACGTGCGCATGTGTCCAAGATGCACGACCGGAACTCCGACCTTGCCGACTTCACCGTTGGCTAGTTCGTGATCAGGGTCGTATCCAGTTTGCGTCGGAAGATCAAAAGCAATCGAAAGACCGGTCTGCCCTTTGGCCAAGTTGGTGCGGTACAACTCATTTGAAGCGTGCGCCGTGGAGTGTCCGGAGTATGTCCGAATCAACCATGGGTCATCATGTTTGGGCTTGTCAGTGGATGCCACCCCGTAAGTATGGCAATGCTCAGGTGGTTTTCACTCCATATGAGATGGGGTAACGCCGGCTGGGGTAAGAGCCAGTTCGAGACGTTTGAGATAGTCGCGACGAGGTAGTTCAGAGGCTCCAAGGCTTTGGAGATGTTCGGTCCACCACTGTGTGTCAAGAAGAGTCATCCCGGCCATTTGCATTGCGCCGACGAGAGCCATTAGCGCCACTTTGGAAGCATCTCGGCGTCGATGAAACATCGACTCGCCCGCAAAGAATCCGTCAACACGGATTCCGTATAAGCCACCGACGAGTTGGTCGTCTTGCCATACTTCGACACTGTGCGCCCAGCCCAGATCATGTAGCCGACAGTACGCCTCAATGAACTCCTCTGTGATCCAGTTGCCCTCTTCATGGCTATTGGAGCAAGCGATCATGACATCGCGAAATGCCTGATTAAAAGTGATACGTAATTTGCGAGCGCTCTGACGCATTGAGCGAGTCACTCGCAACTTGTTGAGTTCAAGAATTCCGCGCTCAACTGGCGACCACCATCCCAAGACAGATTGCCGATGATCGAGATACATCGGAAACATGCCGTGCTTGTAGGCATCAATGATTGTCGCTGGGGAAAGATCGCCACCAATACAGACAACGTCGTCGTTCGGGTCCCACTCGTGGGCTTCTGGAAAGTTCCAGTGATTGTCGCCAACATCTTGGGGAGGTGTTGGTTGCATAGGAGCAGTTTGGCGTGTGTGGGTTTGCTCAGTACGTGTAGAAGCCTGCACCCGTCTTGCGTCCGAGCTTTCCGGCGGCTACGAGACGACGCAATGTTGGCACTGCTGCATAGTTGGGATCTGCAAATTCAGCGTAGAGAGCGTCAAGAATTGAGACAGACGTGTCAAGCCCAACGAGATCGAGCAGAGCAAATGGTCCCATCGGGAAGTTGCAGCCGCCTTTCATGGCTGTGTCGATGTCTTCCATAGACGCAGTTCCGGTTTCCCAAATGCGTACGGCGTTATTGAGATACGGAAACAACAGCGCATTGACAATAAAGCCAGCACGGTCTTTTACCTGAACGCCACTTTTGCCACACGCTGCAACGAATGCATTTGCTGCTGCCATGGTTTCATCTGATGCAGTAATCGGACGCACGACTTCGACAAGTGGCATTGCTGTTGCTGGATTAAAAAAGTGAATACCGCATACCTGTGCAGGGCGCTGTGTGGCCATTGCCATATCAACGACCGACAAGGTGCTGGTGTTCGTTGCAATAATCGCTGAAGGCTTCACGATGGTGTCAAGTTCGGCGAAGAGTTGTTTTTTCACGGCCAGATCTTCGACGACTGATTCGATAATGAGATCGCAATTAGCAAGATCAGAAAGCTTGGCTGTTGCGCTAAGACGCGACAAAATATTTGCTTTGTCTTCGGCTGTAATTTTTTCGCGCTGAACCTGCTTATCGAGTCCTTTAGTGATGCTGGCGATCATCGCGTCGGCAGCAGATGCACTGCGGGAGCGAACGATGACTGTGAAGCCTGCTTTGGCTGCAACTTCGGCAAGACCAGAGCCCATGATTCCGGAGCCCAGGATGGCGACTGTGGAGATTGTATTTGCTGTGTGTTGTTCTGACATTTGATTGAGGGTAACAATTCAGACACCTTTGTCCTCTACCGTGTGAGGCATGGACTCACTTGCCCCCGAAAGACTGGTTCCCCTTGAAGCCGTTCACAACTTCCGAGACATTGGTGGCTACCTTGGCCAATCCGGTCTCAGCGTCAAGAGAGGCGTGCTGTACCGGGCCGATGGGCTGTATCGGCTGACGGCGAGCGATATCGAGGTAATCCGAGCACTGGGCATTCAAACCGTGATCGATCTGCGCTCTGCGGAGGAACTAGACAATGTCGGCACTTTTCCGCAGGACGCCATTGAGGTGAATTTTCATCATGTTCCCATCATCGACTCCACATGGCAGCACAGTGATGTTCCGGACTTTGACGAAGACACCGATTTCCTGATGTGGGCCTACACGCAGATGTTGTCAGAAGGCGCTGCCCAGTTTCAGCGAGCATTCTCCATTATTTCTGATTGGCCACAAATGCCATTGGTGTATCACTGCGCTGCCGGCAAAGATCGCACAGGTCTATTGACGATGTTGTTGCTTGGAGTTCTTGGCGTTGACGATGACGTGATTGTGCGCGATTATGCATTGTCTGAACCAGCGATGTTGCGAATGATGGAGTGGGCACGCACTGAATATCCAGATCTTGAAACACGTATGTCGGCTTCGCCAAAGTATTTTCTGTCAGCGAATCCACGCGCTATGACGAACCTAATCCAGAAGTTGCGTGAAGAGCATGGAGACTTCTACGGAATTGCTGCTTCACTCGGAATCACTGAAACAGCAATTGAATCGCTGAAATCAATGATGTTGATTGCGAACTAGCGCAACAAACTATTTTTCTGCAATTGTCACAGATGTAATTTTTACTGCACGACTCGGAGCACCACCGAGTTGACCACTGCCAGCGTTGAGGCCGAGAATCGCTTTGGCGACATCGAGACCTTTGCTGATTTTGCCAAACACAACGTATGTGCCTTGGCTATCGAGCGCAGATGCGTTTGGTCCGGTGACGATGAAGAATTGTCCGCCAGCGCTGTTTGGCGCGCCAGTGCGTGCCATCACGATGTCGCCTTCGGTGTATTTGTAACCGTTGCCTTCGTCTTCAATGGTGTAGCCAGGGTCATCAGTATTTGATTCGCCGCCACCCTGAATAATGTCGATGCTGAGGTCTGTTCTAAAGATAAAGGAACTGTCGTAGTATTTGTATCGCGACAAGGTGACAAAGTTATTAACAGTCTTTGGGGTTTTGGTCGTGTCAAGAGCAATCTCGATTGTGCCTTCTGAGGTGTCAAAAGTTGCCATGTAAGACTTTTTGGCATCGATGCACATTGGTGGTGCCTTTGTAAAGTTTGTCGTGCGAACTGCCGTGCCGTCTGTCGCTGGGCATTTTGTGTCGCCCTCAATTTGCTCGCCTGGCGTGGTGGACAATGTGGGAGTCAGGGAGGCAATCGTGGTGTCTGATACTGCAATCGTGGTGTCACTTGAGGCCACCGTGGTGTCAGTAGTGCTTGTGGAATCAGTCGTAATGAAGAATTTCGAGACTGCCCACAAAGCAAGAATGGCAAGTGGGATGCCGATGCCAAAGCGGATCACCCGTTGCTTAATGACGGCATTTCTTTGTGCTTTTTGGCGCCCTTCACGAGCGAGATTGCGGTTGACCTTCTTGCGTTCGCGTTTATCTGTTCCCATGAACTCTGCAGGCTATCGCCTCGCCGATAACCTGATTAATTGGTGGCAATAATCGTTCAAAAATATGGCGGCACTTCCGTAGCCGACCCCGACCGCATTAAGGCGGTGGCCGCCCATGTGGCGACCTCGGTCGCCGAGGGCAATCAGGTCGTGGTTGTGGTCTCAGCAATGGGGAAAACGACAGATAACTTGCTGGCGCTTGCTCAACAGGTATCCAGCATTCATCCTGTGCGCGAACTTGACATGTTGCTCACCACTGGCGAACGCATTTCAATGGCGCTGATGTGTATGGCGCTCGCTGACGTCGGAGTAGACGCCGTTAGTTTCACTGGTTCACAAGTTGGCATTATCACCGATACGGCTCACACCAAGGCAAAGATCATTGAAGTCAAAGCAGATCGCGTGCGTGAAGCGGTGGCACTGGGCAAAGTTGCTGTTGTCGCAGGTTTCCAGGGTGTCTCTATCGAACGCGAGATCACCACATTGGGTCGGGGCGGCAGCGATACAACCGCAGTCGCCTTAGCCGTGGCCATGAACGCAGATGTATGTGAGATCTATACCGATGTCACTGGTGTGTTTTCGGCTGATCCACGCATTGTGCCAATGGCCCGCAAACTTGCACATCTACAATTCGAAGAAATGCTTGAGATCGCCGGAGCAGGCAGCGCGGTTCTTGCACTTCGAGCAGTTGAGTTTGCGCGCCGACACGGCGTACCAATTCACGTGCGTTCGAGTTTTACGTGGGAGCAAGGAACATGGATATCAGACATTTTGTCAGAAGGAGAATCCACAATGGAAGAGCCAGTCATTTCGGGTGTTGTACACGATGCAGCCGAATCAAAAATCACAATACGCAGTGTGCCAGACAGACCAGGCGTGTCTGCAGCACTTTTTGAACCGCTTGCTGCGGCCAATATCAACGTGGACATGATTGTGCAAAATACGTCTAAAGAAGGTTCGACCGATGTGTCTTTCACTGTCCCAAAGTCTGAGCTTCAGCGAGCCGAAAAAATCGTGCGGCAAGTCGCCAAAGAAATTGGCGCTCAAGATGTTACAAGCGAATCAGATATTGCCAAAGTCTCGCTAGTCGGTGCTGGCATGAAAACTAGTCCCGGAATTGCAGCGCAAATGTTTCGCGTGTGTGCCGAGAACGATGTCAACATTCACATGATCTCAACGAGCACGATTCGAGTGTCCGTGGTGGTGGCAGCCTCTGACATGGAACGCATTGTCAGGGCACTGCACACTGCTTTTGGTCTTGACGGTGACACTGCGTATTCCGCACCTTTGCCAATACGCAAGTAATAATGGATGTATGAGCAGTCGTCGTCCGCATCTCACTCCCTGGAAGGCTGCCGGAAAAAGAACAGAGCGCGGAACAACTGCAGATCAAGTCGTGCGCGATACGGGTTGGGTATTTAATAACGAAACTGGCAACACGCTCACGCTCGAGCAGTTTGTCGAAACTGGCAACGCAGAAGTAGACAAGTATTTACGACGCTTTGGCTTGATGGCCACTGCAAGCAGTAAGAGCATTGTTGAGATCGGTTCTGGTATTGGTCGAATGACGGCTGCCTTGACGAATGTGTTTGAGACCGTGGTGGCAACTGATATTGATGCCGCATTTCTTGAACGTTGCCGCGAAACAGTGGCAAAGTTTGGCAACACATCAACATTGCGCACTTCGCACATTGCCGATGGGCGCACTATCGCATTGCCATCTCAAAGTGTCGACGTTGTGTTTTCTTACATCACATTGCAACACTGCAAACACGATGATGCCTTGGCTCTCACGGCCGAGGCGTACAGAATCGTCAAGCCAGGTGGGCGACTGATTCTGAATTACCGCACATGGGTGTTGTCGGATGCGCTTCTTATTCCGATAAGTGCAATCATGCGAGTGTTGTGGCACACGCCTGTCATCGGTGAGCCGCTGTCTCGGTGGCGATGGTCAACGCGCCTGGGGTGGCAGGCCAATCGCCTGAGCCCACGACAGGTGTATGCCCATCTTGAGTCACTCGGTGTGCAACTCGAGACGCCGAAGGCTTTTTCGGGGGGTATTCGGGCGCGACGACCAGTCAGTATTGGGGCAACGCAAGTTCTGCAAGATGAGTTTCCGATGGGCAATAAAAGTCATTGGTGGCTAGTTGCTCATCGCAGTTAGCCTGACATACCTATGCGCGTCGGAGTAGTTGGAGCAACAGGACAAGTCGGTACCGTCATGCGCGCGCTCCTAGAGCAGCGCCATTTTCCGATTACGGAATTACGTTTTTTTGCATCTGCTCGGTCAGCCGGAAAATCATTGCAATGGGGCGATCGATCAATTGTGGTGGAAGACGCAGACCTTGCCGATCCAAGTGGTTTAGATATTGCGCTGTTCTCGGCCGGGGCAACATCATCTCGTGTTCTTGCGCCTCGGTTTGCTGCTGCTGGTGTCATCGTGATCGACAATTCAAGTGCTTGGCGCATGGATCCCGAGGTTCCGCTCGTCGTGAGTGAAGTAAATCCGCACGAAGTACACAATCTAAAAAAAGGCATTATCGCTAATCCCAATTGCACCACGATGGCAGCGATGCCTGTGCTTAAACCACTTCACCAAGAAGCAGAACTTGTTCGCATGGTTGCCAGCACATACCAAGCAGTGAGTGGTGCAGGAGTTTCTGGTGTTGAGGAACTGTCTTCGCAAGTGTTAGCCGTTGCCGCCGAGGCAGCAGCACTCGCATTCGATGGCTCTGCTGTCAAGATGCCAACACCAATTAAATTTGTCCGACCAATCGCATTCAACGTGCTGCCATTTGCTGGTTCACTCGTGGATGATGGTGAAGGCGAAACAGACGAAGAAAAAAAACTTCGTAACGAAACTCGCAAGATCTTAAATATCCCAGATTTGTTGGTGTCCGGAACATGCGTACGAGTACCTGTTTTCACTGGGCACTCACTGTCTCTTAATCTTGAGTTCTCGCGATCAATCACTGCAGCACGCGCAACCGAACTATTGGTCGCGGCGCCTGGTGTGCAAGTTGTTGATATTCCGACGCCGTTACTTGCGGCTGGTGCTGATCCGAGTTTTGTTGGTCGGATTCGTCAAGATTCGTCGGTGTCTGGCAATCGTGGGCTTGCTCTGTTTGTCTCAAACGACAACTTGCGCAAAGGTGCAGCGCTAAATGCTGTGCAAATTGCTGAACTACTGATTCGTTAGAACATCCGCATTCGTCGGTAGTCCCTCTTGGTAGACGTCGCCGTCTAACACCATGGTTACTGCACGACGCAGACGAAGAGCATCAAGGGGTTTAATGATCCAGCCGTCTGCTCCGCTACGGCGTGCAAGATGAACATCGGCAACGCGGTCAAGCAACATCAGAACCGGAACCATTGGTGCGTTGCCACTGCTGTGGTCGAGACGAAGGTTCATGGCTACAGCCATGGCGCCCATTGAGCCCGATTGCAGATCAAGAATTGCAAGATCGGGTGTGTGAGTTTTGACGGCGGCACTTACATCACGACCGTCACTTACGACAGTGAAAGATGTTGATGGCGTTCCGAGGACGGCAACAATTTCATTCAGAATCCATTGGGCATCGGTAGCAAGAAGAATGTGCACGCCACAACTCTACTGTTGTGCAGCGCTAGGACGCTAGTAGCGAAGCCGCTAGATCGGTGATTCCGTCTAGGTCAATAATGTCTGCGGACCGTTCGGCAACGCGAATACATGATGCTGATGTGAGGTCAAGCATAAATTGTGCGAGTTGGGCATCGGCCTGCTCGGCTTCGGAATGGAGTTGAGCCAGATTGCGCCATAAGTCACCATCGGGATCTTGCACATGCGTGAGCGCAACCTCGGCTGCAGTATCACCAAACCGTGGGGGCATCCGATTGGCAATGACAAGATCGATTGCAATGTTGTTGCGTTGCAAACCGTCAGCAAAGTACGAGGCTTCCTCAAGGGTGTCGGCGCGAGCCGACGCCACCAAAACAAATGAAGTGACCGGACCACGAAGCAGCGTCGCGCTCTGTCTTGCGCGTTGGCGAAAGCCGTCTTCCATGCCAGCGAAAGCTTGCAGAAACGCGATGGCGTCGTCAAGAGCCGCCGCGCCGACAATTTTTCCGGCGGTGCGAACTACTGGTTGTAGCGCAGTTGTCATGAGTTTCATTCCGGTGAGCGTGGGTGAGATGAGCAATCGGAAAAGTCGATGCTCTAAGAAACGTGCGAGGCGCTCGGGCGATTCGACAAATGCAAGTGCAGATCGCGTTGGTGGTGTATCAACAATTACAAGATCGAAGCGATCATCATCCTGTAGCGCGAGCAGACGTTCAGCGGCAATATAGTCACGGGTTCCGCTGAGTGATCGCGACACATTGCGATAGAAAGTGTTGTTTAGTATCTCGGTCACTTGTTTGGTATCACTTGCAAACTGTGTCACCAGAGAATCAAATGTTTCTCCGACATCGAGCATGGTTGCCCACATTTGACCATCACCGATTTGTTTTACCAGAACTGGCTCATTGCCGATCTCGTCGCGCAGACCAATTGCATCAGCAAGTCGTCGAGCAGGATCAATTGTGATGACGATGGCGCGACGGCCAATCTGTGCGGCCGAAAGAGCGAGTGCTGCTGCAACTGAAGTTTTTCCGACGCCACCCGTTCCGCAGCAGACCACCACTGATTGAGTGCGCAAGATTTGTTCAAGGTTCATGGCAGCATCGCAATCGCAGATTCGAGCGTCGGCGTGAGTTCGAGACAAATCGACGCACTGTTTGAGAGTCGGGGTAATCGAAGTTGTTGCAGCGGTAATTTTTGCGTGAGTAGTGCACATGCCAGTTCGTGTCGTTGTTGTCTGTTACGTCGATATAACAGTGCCTCATTGAGTTCGGAGTTGCCGTTGCCGTTTTTGGGTAATGATTCATCGTCAATGCCGTTTAGTACTACTGGTCCAAGCGCGACGCCAATCTGGTCTTCAATCTCAAATGCTGTGTCAATGAGTTCTGATACGGGCGTCAACTCTGGTGTCGACACCATCATCACTCGACAACGCGCAGGGTCTGCAAGCATGTTGAGAATCTCGATTGCTTGTGTATGAATTGGTCCACCGCGTACCGCTTGACGCAGTGACAATGGTGCGCGCAGTAATCCGATGGCTTGCCCAGCAGGTGGACCATCAACAACGATGAGGTCCCAGCCACCTGTTTGTTCGAGTTGTTTGATCTTGCCCAGAATCAAAAGATCATCTATTCCCGGAGCAGTGGAGGCCACCAAATCCACGATCCCCGCTGCGAGCAGGCGCCGTGAGACTCGTCCAAGACCAAGAGAATCGAAATAATCTGCCAGGGCGGCCCCGGGCGTGATAGCCAACCTCTCGACTCGTTGATCAAGGCCCACAACAGGGTTTTTGCCTTCAATTTCAACCAAAAGGGTGTGAAGTCCGACACCTGTTGCCGCCTGCGCGAGTGCCGCGGCGACGGTCGATTTCCCAACGCCGCCTTTGCCCGCCACAATGAGTACACGCGATGCGCTGAGAAAGTGTCGTGTATCCATCAATCGGAGGCCTTAGTGCGCAGAATAGTAAGCATCACCATGATGCTGGGCTTGGCAGTTCCAGTGTTGTCGCCAATCGTTAGCGTACTTGTTTCGTCGAATGTGGCGCACGCCGCCGAAGTTGTTGACGCCGTTACTGCACCGCATGTTGCTAATGGTGTCATATCTGCAACTGTTGCGCCTGATCTTGCGCTTGTTGACGTCATAGAAGTGAGTGGGATTATTGACGAGATTGCTGTTGACGCAATCGAGCGCTCGCTTGAGAAGGCGACAAAGAATCAATCCCAAGCAGTCATCTTGCAACTCAACAGTCGAGGGGCAGTCGTGAGTCGTGCGCGCATGACAGAACTTCTAGAAACAATCAAGACATCAACTATTCCAGTTGCAGTGTGGGTGGGGCCGTCAGGTGCGCGTGCCTACGGAATGCCCGCGCAAATACTTGCGGTGGCAGACGTGACAGCAATGGCGCCCGGCTCACGCATCGGACGCATCGGCGTTCCGCTAAAAGTGAACGGTTCGAATATTTCATTTGGTGCAGCAGATGAAGTTCTCGGAACACAAACTCTTGGTTTCTTGGAGGCTCGCGAAAAAGATGCTCTCAAGTTTGCAACTGATGATCGGGGTGTTCCGGTTTTGCGAAATATGTTGTACGTGCTTGATGGCGTCACAGTCAAAGGTGCCACGCTTGACACTGTCGCCGACTCTATTGATGCAAATGGTCAAGTAGTACGAGAAGCAACCACGGTTCGATTCTTTAAACTAGGACTCGCACCGCGACTGCTGCATACCGTGGCGAGTCCGCCGTCTGCGTTGCTACTACTCACTATTGGTCTTGCTCTTTTGATTTTTGAGTTTTTTACTGCCGGTATCGGTATTGCTGGCGTGGTCGGAGCAGTGTGTCTCATTCTTGGTGCACTCGGCGCCGGAGCATTGCCTCTTAACGGTGTTGGTCTTGTGCTACTCCTCTTGTCAATGATCGCGTGTGCTGTTGACGTGCAGGTGGGTGTTCCCCGTGTATGGACTGGCGTCGGGATAGCAATGTATTCGGCATCAACCTTTTTGTTATTTGATTCCGTTGATGGTTTGACGATGCGGCCGTCATGGATCACTTTGCTGGTATGCATCGGAGGTCTAGCACTCACTTTCATTGTTGGAATGCCATCAATGACGCGCACTCGATTTGGCACACCAACAATTGGTCGAGACAACTTAATCGGAGCTCAGGGCATTACGGTCGGTGCCATTGATCCTGAAGGAACAGTTCGTGTCGATGGTGCCCAGTGGCATGCGCGCACAAACCGTGCCACTCCATTGAGCGACGCACAGCTTGTTCGAGTAGCAGCAATCGATGGCATCACATTATTGATCGAGCCTCTTGAGGGCGCTGCACGCGATTACCGGGAAATGCGCAAGACGGACTCATCTGAAACCGCCGTGGAGTAAGCACCAATGTTCCTGTTGATTTTTGCTGTCATTATCGCAGTGCCGTTGATTGAGATATATTTCGTCGTCAAGATTGGTTCTGTTGTCGGTGTCATCCCAACCATTGCTCTGCTGTTTGTAATTTCAGTTTTCGGGTCGCGGGTGGTGAAGCATCAAGGCTTGCGAGTGTGGCGCAAATTCAACGAACAAGTGAGTAGTGGCCATGTACCGTCTCGAGAACTCATTGAGGGCGTTTGCTTATTAGTGGCTGGTGCACTCTTGGTCGC
>JAEMRC010000001.1:0-50559 GCA_016463545.1 Ilumatobacteraceae bacterium | reverse complement strand
CCAGCCGCAACGGTATTGCTGGTGCGTGATGATGAGTCTGGTCTAGATGTATTTATGTTGCGACGAACATTGTCTGCGGCGTTTGCGAGTGGAATGTATGTGTTCCCGGGTGGACGAGTTGATGATGCAGATTCTCACGAAGAACTTGGGGAAATCTGTGATGGGCTCACCGACGAACATGCGAGTTCTCTTCTTCAGATTCCGCGCAACGGCCTGTCATTTTGGGTGGCGGCAATTCGTGAATGTTTTGAAGAAGCAGGTGTTCTTTTGGCAAGACATGCCGATACCGGAGAGGTCGTGCGTTTTGATACTCCTGAGGTGATTGAACGATTCGAAGAAGCCCGACATTTAGTACACGAGGGTGAACTCTCATTGACAGAACTCTGTCGTCGAGAAAATCTTCGCCTCACAACAGATGCAATTCACTATGTCAGCCACTGGATCACACCGGCTGGCGAACGTCGCCGTTTCGATACACGTTTCTTTGTGGCTCGTGCGCCGCAAGCACAAGAACCCTTGCATGACGACGGCGAGACCATTGAAAGCCTGTGGGTGAAGCCTCATGATGCTCTTAGTCGCTTTGCATCAGGTGATCTGCAAATGTTGCCCCCAACAATCAGCAGCCTTGAATTTTTGCTTGACTGCAGGACAGCAGATGACGCTCTAGACGCGGCTCGTAAAGTTGGTGTGCCGCCAGTGATTGAGCCTCGTCTGCGACTGAACTCTGATGGCAAAGTGATTGCAATTGTCATGCCAGGTGAATCTGGCTACGACGAACTTGGCTAGCGACCGCGCACGCTCACTGCAACGACGTCTTCAACGCGGGCCGTACACCCAGACATTTCTGTTGCATCAGGAGTGTCGTCAATAATGCGTTGCGCAATTGCCAAAAAGACGCCAGCCGCTTTACCGATGTTGGCGAGCACTACTGGTTCACCAGAGTCGCTGCCAGCAGCGACGGTTGATTCGATTGGTACTTGACCGAGTAGTTCGACACCAATCTCGTTGGCCAGATTTTGACCGCCGCCAGTGCCAAACAGTGCGTATTGCGTGCCGTGATCACATTCGAATGTGCTCATGTTCTCGATCACTCCGGCGACACGCAAAAAACTGCGGCGTGCCATGTCTGCTGCACGTATAGCAACTTTCTGGGCAGATACTGCAGGCGTTGTGACGATGAGCAAGTCAGTGCGCGGCAACATGCGAGCGAGCCCCATCTGCACGTCACCTGTTCCGGGCGGCATGTCGATGAGCAAGTAATCAAGTTCTCCCCACTCAACATCATGAAGAAACTGCTCGACAGCTTTAGTGAGCATCAGGCCACGCCACATCAGCGCTGTACTTTCGTCTTCTACCAACATTCCGGTGGAGACAACTTTGAGCAGACCTGAACCAACAACGCGAACATTAGGAACAATCATTGGTTTTTCTCGACCAACAACCGCGCGTGCTTGCAAGCGGTCAGGCATGCCGAGCATGCGCGGAATCGAGAATCCCCAAATGTCGGCATCTAACACACCAACGATTTTTCCGGCTTGGGCTAATGCGGCGGCCAAATTCACTGTGACCGAACTCTTTCCGACGCCGCCCTTGCCACTGGCAATCGCCAAGATGCGCGTGTTGGCGGGAACCGCCGTATCGGTTGCTTGTTCTTTGGCGTTCCAGCGGGCACGAGTCATGGCCGCAGTGCGTTCATCTGGTGTCATCTCGCCCCAATCAATGGTGACTTTGGTGATGGCCGGATGAGCGAGCAGGCGAGACTCAATGTCGTTGCGGATCTGCACACGCAACGGGCAGCCTTTAATAGTGAGTTTCATGGCCACAGTGACGAGCCCATCAGTAAACGTGATGTCTCCAGTCATGCCAAGGTCGACGATATTGTCGCCTAGTTCTGGGTCCATGACGGCGCGCAACAACGAGCGGATGTCGTCAATGCTGGGGGCCTTGGTTTGGCTCACATATCCAGTGTACGGGGCTGTAGGGTGAAGGGTAGAAATACCGTCATAATCCTTAGCCAAGCCCTTGGAGGTTCTCATGATCACACTGACCGATGCAGCCGCAGTCAAAGTAGAGCAATTGCTTCTCGACGAAGGTGCGGCCGAAATGGCATTGCGCGTGGCCGTTAAGTCTGGCGGATGCTCAGGGTTTCAGTACGACATGTATTTTGATGGCGACATTGCTGCCGATGACATCGTCATCACATTTGGCGCAGTGCGAGTTGTTGTTGACCCAGCATCTGCTCCGCTACTTGAAGGCGCAAGTCTTGACTTCAAAGACGGACTTAACGAACAAGGTTTTGCAATCAGTAATCCCGGAGCCACACGTAGTTGTGGTTGCGGCAAATCGTTTAGCTGATTCCAGTTGCCGAGAGCAACACACTGCGCACTTCTTCTTCGTTGAAAATGGCGTCAAGTCGCGCCTGAAGAATGCCTTTTGAGTCGGCGACAAATAACGCTGGCTCATACGACATGTTGTATGCCTTCACTGCTGGAGCAGGAGTTGTTGCGGTCGAATCTGTGTACACATCAGCATGAATAAATACGACTGAGTCGCCAACATTTTTTTGTACGGCGATAAGTGCATCAAGAGCAGGTGCACATGTGCCGGTTTGGCAGTACGCAGGTGTGCCTATGAGATATACGACAGGTTTTCCCGAGCGAAGTGCTTCGGTCAGTGTGATGGAATGAAATGGACAGATGCCCTCTGTGCGGGTGCAAATTGGGTTGATGCCGTTGTCATTTATGGTTGTCGGTGTATCAAATGGCGGCAACGCATCACCAACGAGTGGAATGCGTACTGCAGTGCGCTCCAGTATCTGAAACGCTGCACCATCTGACGGACCACCATCAACAACGAGCGAATAAATACCGGGCGTATCAATGGTGACGGTGAACGGCCAGTACGGCTGCGGAACACCTGTGGTGTGTTTGGTTGATGTCACTTGTTGGACGACAGTTTTGCCAGAGGCAGTATCAACGACCTTGGCCGTGAGTATTTCGGGAAGAGATGTGTCTGCGTCAGTGAGGACACCCTTTTGAACGGCTAATGAAATCGGCAAGCGAACAGTGCCAGGCACGAGGACATCATTGGGGAATCGTTGTACGAGGGCCACGCCTTTGGGCAATGATGGGGCTGATCCGCCGCACGCGCCCAAGGCAAAAGCGCCGACAGTTGTAGTGCCGGCATAGATCAAAAAAGTGCGTCGTGAAAATGGGAGAAGAGATGTCATCACTGCAATCGTAGAGGGGGTGGTGACCTACAGTAAGAGGTATGCCCAAACAATCACCACCAGCGAGTCCCTATACCCCAGCCGTGCGAGCCGGAGACTGGATCATTGTGTCAGGTCAACTTGGCATCAAAGACGGCGCAATAGTCGCGGGCGGTGTGGCAGCACAAACTGCTCAAGCAGTGGCAAATCTAAAGGCGCAACTCGCAACAATGGGAGCGTCGCTCAAAGATGTCAGCAAAACGTTGTGCTTTCTTACAGACATGGACACATTCGCAGCATTCAACGAAGCGTATGTCGCTGGATTTGGAGACAGTCGTCCTGCGCGCAGCACGATTGGAGTCGCTGCATTGCCGTTTAATGGTGATGTCGAGATTGAGGCCTGGGCGTACAAGCCAGTACGCTAATTATCATGCCAGGCGTCATAATTATCATTCTTGTGTTACTTGCCTTCCCCGTTGTGGTTGGTTTGTCAACTGCTGCTCTCGCGGCGCTCATCGGACATTTCTTGTATCGAGATGCAGAGATTCGACACGAAGGCAGTGAACTACTCGAGACCAACGTCTAGTTGTCAGAAACGACACCGTTGGTAGCGATGCACCGGTTCGACCGCAAAAGCAAGAGACTCAGTTGGAAGATATTGCCATCGTGCTCGGAACAATGAAGTAACTCTATGAACACTCAACACGCAGACCTTTTGATCACCAATGCAGATCTTGTCGCCACTGTTGACGAGGCGCGTCGCGAAATACCCGGTGGGTGGGTGGCCATCACAAACGGGTTCATCTCAGGGCTCGGAGGCGTGCACGATGCAGCACCACTAGCGACACAGATCATCGATGCGCGCGGCTGCTTGGTTACTCCTGGTCTCATTAATACGCACCATCACATGTACCAAAACTTGACACGATCATTTCCGCCAATGACTAATGCAGCGTTGTTCGGGTGGCTGCAAACCTTGTATCCACTCTGGAGTGTTCTTGACGAAGAAGGCGCGCATGTCTCGGCATGGGTTGGCCTGGCTGAACTCGCCCTCTCTGGTTGCACAACATCAACGGATCATTTGTATTTGCACCCTCGCGGTGGTGGAGATTTGTTATCAGCCGAAATCGCAGCAGCACAAGACCTCGGAATCAGATTTCATCCCACTCGTGGATCAATGTCGTTGTCACAAAAAGATGGCGGATTGCCGCCTGACAATGTGGTCCAAGATGATGATGAGATTTTGGCTGAGTCTCAAACTGCAGTTGAACGGCATCACGATCGCAGTCATGGCGCAATGGTGCGCATTGCGCTTGCCCCGTGTTCGCCTTTTAGCGTCACAAAATCATTGATGATTCGGTCGGCAGAACTTGCCGAAAAACTTGATGTTCGTCTTCATACACACTTCGCAGAAAACGTCGAAGATGATGATTTTTCTTTGCGGATGTTTGGATGTCGCCCGTTCGAGTATTTGCGAGACGTGGGTTGGCTGAGTGATCGCACATGGGTGGCGCATTGTGTCATGCCTAATCACGATGAGATTCAAGCTCTTGGTGCAGCCGGAATCGGTGCTGCGCATTGTCCTAGTAGCAACATGATTATTTCTTCTGGCATTGCACCGATTATCGAACTGCGAGCCGCTGGTGTGCATGTCGGGCTTGGAGTAGATGGTTCGTCGTCTGCTGACTGTGCTTCATTATGGATGGAAGCGCGTGAAGCAATGCTGTTGGCAAAATTGCGCAGTGGCGCTGGCGCTGCTGATGCGCGCATGGCACTTGAATGCGCCACCATCGGAGGTGCTGGTTGTTTGGGTCGTCTCGGCGAGATTGGAAGTCTGCAGATTGGGGCAGTTGGAGATGTTGCCGTGTGGTCACTGCAGGGCGTGCGGTTTGCAGGGGCAATCGCCGACCCGATTGAGGCCTGGATGCGCTGTGGCCCGATCAGTGCAAGAGACACAATCGTGCACGGCCGCACAATTGTGCGCAACGGCGAACTTGTGAGCACTCGGGTTGATGAAATGCTCAGCATTCATCGTCGAATTGCAACCAAGATGCAGCGACTCGCTGACTAATTGTTTCTGTTATGCATGCATTGAATTAAAAAAGTTACGAGCCCCAGCGAGATTGTCCGAATCGGTATCCGACACTTCGAACGGTCTGAATGAGGTTTGCGTGTTCTTCGCCTAACTTTGCACGCAAGCGCCGAACGTGCACATCGACTGTGCGCGCTCCACCGTAGTATTCGTAACCCCACACTCGTGAGAGAAGCATCTCGCGCGAAAATACCTTGCCAGGGTTTTGCGCTAAGAACTTCAAAAGTTCGTATTCCATGTACGTGAGATCAAGCGGGTGGTTATTGAATGTCGCTTGGTATGTCTCGAGATTGAGCGCGAGACCTCCGTGTTCGATGAGTTCAGGTCTTGTGCCGCCGACTGATTGCCACAACAAGTGACGCAGTCGCGCTTCAAGCTCACGCGGATGAAATGGTGTGAGACAGAAGTCCTCGTAGAGGTCATCTCGCAATTCAAGGTCTGCGAGTTGTGCTCCTGATACCAACACCACCACAGGTGATACTGGTGTGTCGCGTTTACGCAGAGAGCGAGCGAATAACCACGCAGCCTCTGGGTCTTCGTCGCACACAATGATTGCGCCTGCCCAACCCTTGGCTGGTTCATTGCGCGTTGCCTCGTCTGTGCTGGACACGGCTTTCCAGCGATAACCAGAGAGGTCGAGCATTCGCGCCAAGTCCGTTGGCGGTGGATCTGGATACACCACCAGCATTTCTAGAGCGTTTGCCACCATGGTCTTAGATGGATTTCAGATAACGGGTGAGTTCGTATGGTGTGACTTGGGTCTTGTAGGCGCGCCACTCAGACCGTTTGTTGCGCAAGAACCATTCAAAGATGTGCTCGCCAAGTGCCTCAAGCACGAGTGACGACTGTTCCATAATCCGCAATGAATCAGACAGTGATTGCGGAAGTTGATCGATACCGAGTTTGAGCAAGACATCATCATCCATCTCGAATAGGTTGGCGTCAGCCTCGGGCGCAAGTTCGTATCCTTCGCGGATTCCTTTGAGACCAGCAGCCAAAATAACTGAGAAAGCCAAATACGGATTACATGCTGGGTCAGGTGAGCGGTATTCAATGCGCGTGGCACTTGCATTGCCGCGTTTAGCAATAGGGACACGAATCAAACCACTTCGGTTATTGCGCGCCCACGAGATGTGGACTGGCGCTTCAAAACCAGGAACAAGGCGTTTGTAACTATTGACGGTCTGATTAGTGACTGCTGTTATTTCTGCGGCATGACGCAAGAGGCCTGCCATAAACTGTTTGGCAACTAGGGACAAGTTATACGGATCAGATTCGTCATAGAAGGCGTTGTTCTCACCAGAAAACAACGACAAGTGCAGATGCATGCCGGAGCCCTGTACGCCCTCAAGAGGCTTTGGCATAAAAGTTGCATGCACATTATGCATCGCAGCAATTTCTTTGACGACCATCCGAAAGGTCATCACGCTGTCCGCCATTGACAGCGCATCAGTGTGTCGTAGATCTATTTCTTGTTGGCTCGGTGCGTCTTCGTGGAAAGAATATTCAACAGGAATGCCCATCGTTTCGAGTGTGCGGATTGTCTCTTTGCGCATTGATGATGAGACATCGTTGCTTGTGAGATCAAAGAATCCGCCTTCGTCTAACGGGACAGGCTTTTGACCAGCGACGGGTGGTTCGAAATAGAAATACTCCATGTCCGGAGCAACAAGAAATTCAAAACCTTGAGCACGAGCAGCATCAAGATTGCGACGCAGTACTTGTCGTGGGTCTCCATGAAATGGTGTTCCGTCTAAATTGTGAATGTCGCAGAACACTCTTGCCTCTGCGCCTTTGGCGTCTACCCATGGCATAACTTCAAACGTATTGGGATCAGGGATTGCAAGAACATCGCTCTCTTGTAGCCGACTGAAACCGTCGATTGACGAACCGTCAAATGTCATGCCGTCGTTGAGGGCATTTTCGAGTTCTGCTGGACTAATAGCAAAACTCTTGAGATTTCCGAGAACATCGGTAAACCACAGGCGAACGAGTCGAACACCACGTTCTTCGACTGTTCGGAGGACATAATCGCGTTGCTGATCAAGCATGGGAGGCATCCTTATATTGTGCCGTGAAATTTAGTAAATCACCCACGGACTCTTGTTTGTAAAGCACAACGGGGGGCATAACGCCCCCCGTTGCAGAACATGTAGTTGTTACCGAAAGTATCAGTCACACACCGTTTCGAGGATGAGACGCGTGACTGTGTAGGGGTCACAGTTCGCATTCGGACGACGGTCTTCGGCGTAACCCTTTTGGTCGCGAGCAACCTGCCACGGGATTCGTACTGAAGCACCGCGATTAGACACTCCGTAGGAGTACTTGTTCCAGGGTGCAGTCTCGTGCTTGCCTGTGAGGCGACTTTGAATATCGTGGCCGTAATTCTCAACATGCTCAAGAACTCGTGTTCCGAGTTTTTCGCACGCAGCAACAACAGCGTCGTATCCCTCGCGCATTGCCTTAGTAGAAAAGTTCGTGTGTGCACCCGCTCCGTTCCAGTCACCTTTTTCAGGCTTGGCAGCAAACGAAATGACAACGTCGTATTCTTCGGCGATGCGATGCAGCAACCAATGTGCGATGTACATCTGGTCACTCACTGCTAAGGCATCAACTGGTCCGATCTGAAACTCCCACTGACCAGGCATAACTTCTGCGTTGGTTCCGGCTATTTTTAGACCGGCGTCAATGCATGCTTGTGTGTGCTCTTCGATGATGTCACGACCCATGACTCGTCCTGCTCCGACGCCGCAGTAGTACGGACCTTGTGGGCCGGGGTAACCACCAACAGGAAATCCAAGTGGTGAACCATCGAGGCGAAGCATTGTGTATTCCTGCTCAATGCCGTAGATCATTTCTTGGGCAGCGTGTCGCTTGGCGACTACTTCGAGTGCTGCACGAGTGTTCGTGGGGTGCGGTGACGCATCTTTTGCCAACAACACTTCACACATCACCAAGATGTTTTTTCCGCCACGGATGGGATCTGGACACTGAAACACTGGCTTCAAGATGCAGTCAGATGCTTCGCCTGTTGCTTGGTTTGTCGATGATCCGTCAAAGCCCCACTCGTCGAGTGGCATCTCCGTCACGGCTCCCGAGAAGTCGGGAAGGATTTTTGTCTTTGAGCGCAGTAACGGGGTTGGTTGGGTTCCGTCGAGCCAGATGTATTCAGCCTGAATTGGCACAGCATGTCCTTTGGGTGAGTCGGGTAAACCCGAGGAATAAGTAGGTACATCCTGCCAAATTCTGAGGACGTCTCCATTGCTGAACTGTTACGGCTGTGTGAAATACCACAAGGAGGTGCCCGTGTTGGTTCGGTAGCCTCTGCATTGTGACGATTTCATCGACGCTTCGGATTGGATTGGCTCAAATCAACCCTCTCGTGGGTGACCTGAGCGGCAATTTGCTCAAAATTCAGGAGTCATACCGACAAGCGGTGAGCGCTGACTGTGCGGTCGTTGTGTTTGGCGAACTGACCCTGACAGGTTATCCACCTGAAGATCTTGTGCTCAAAAAAGCGTTCGTGCATGACAACGTGGAGGCTGTTCGGGCATTTGCCGCAACGACCGGGCCGTGCGCTGCCGTTGTGGGGTTTGTTGACACCATTGGTGACCAACTCTTTAATGCAGCAGCACTGTGTTGCGACGGTCGCGTTGTGTCGGTGTATCACAAGCAACTACTCCCGAACTACAGCGTGTTTGATGAAGAGCGATACTTTGTGCCTGGCGCCGCCATGGCCGGAGCTATTCCGAGTGGTGTCGTCGACATCGCTGGAGTAACGATGGGAATCACAATTTGTGAAGACGTGTGGTTTGAGAGCGGGCCAGTGTCATCGCAAGCGCAAGCAGGTGCGCGAATAATTCTTAACATCAATGGCTCACCGTTTCATGTCGGTAAACAGGCGGAGCGTGAGCAGATGTTGTCAGAGCGTGCTCGCACAAATAATTGTGCCATCGTGTATGTCAATCAAGTCGGCGGTCAGGACGAGTTAGTTTTCGATGGCGCGAGTGTTGTATTCGATGCACGCGGAAAATTAGTGAGCCGCATGATCTCGTTTGCTGAAGATTTTTCGGTTATTGAACTTAGCCCTGATGGACTGGGTGATGTATCAGAACTCGTCCAACCGCTCGACGATTTGGACACCATGTACGAGGCGCTGGTTTTAGGTACTCGCGACTACGTGCGAAAAAATGGTTTTACTGATGTTGTCGTTGGACTTTCGGGTGGCATCGACTCCACTCTTGTGGCGGCAATTGCTGTTGATGCACTTGGCGCAGAGCACGTGCACGGAGTTGCGATGCCATCGCGTTATTCCAGCCAAGGTTCGTTAGATGATGCGGCAGCACTTGCAAATAACTTAGGAATCGACCACCGCATTATTTCAATCGAGCCGGCATTCTCTGCTTATCTTGAAATGTTGACGCCATCATTCATTGGTCGCAACGAAGACCTCACAGAAGAAAACCTACAAAGCCGTTGTCGGGGTACAACTTTGATGGCGCTATCCAACAAATTTGGTTGGATGGTTCTTACAACTGGCAACAAGAGTGAAATTGCAGTCGGCTACTTCACGATTTACGGTGACTCTGCAGGTGGTTACGCCGTTATCAAAGATGTTTTCAAGACCGATGTCTTTGCGCTATGCCGCCGATATAACGAGCGAGCAGGTCATGAAATTATTCCAGTTGCGGTCATTAACAAGGCGCCATCTGCAGAGCTGCGACCCGATCAACGTGATGACCAAAGTCTTCCGCCGTATGACGAACTCGATCCTATTTTGGCCATGTATATAGATGGTGACCTCACGGTGAGCGACATCGTGGCACGCGGCGTTGATGAGGTACTCGTCAGACGATTAGCCAGACTTGTTGATCTCAGTGAATACAAAAGACGCCAGACTGCTCCTGGGGTACGTGTGTCATCAAAAGCGTTTGGCAGAGACCGTCGTGTGCCAATCACTCACCGCTATACATAACTGATGATGTTCGCGGTGCGCGATAGAAAAGCGTGCACGCTCCTGCTCCGATCGCCAGAAGAGCACTGATCACGGCAGGTAACCAGAATCCATGTGACTCGTAGCTCCATGTCGAAAGAAAAGAAAATGTTGCTCGACCGAGTGTTCCGGCCCCCACAACAGCGCCAAGACTTGCGCCGGTGCTTCCCGGAACCAAATTTGCAGCAATTGGCAACAGGCTCACTATGGCAAACTCAAATCCGCCCATAAACACAACCAATAAGATCACTCCACTCAACCAATGTTGTTGACCAATGGTGAGTAGCAGTGCTGACACCACCATCAACACTGAACCGTAGACAACACTTTTCTCTTTCCCCCATGTGTCGGTGCGTCGAGCACTCGTAATACTTGCTGCGAGTTCTATAAGACCAAGCGCAATGACGACAGCGGTGATCCAGCTCTTGGCGTCGAAGCTGTCTTCTAGCCACGGCCCAAAGGTGATACCCAGGCTTTGGCTTGAGCCCATCAACATGAACGATGCTGCAACGATCAACAGTGCTTTGCCGCGAATACGAACTTTCTCGGTGATGACTGCATCAACATCACCTCTTTCTTTGGGCAGTTGTCTGATGACAATTAGTGCAGTGACCAGTACAGCAACTGCGCCGCAAGCAAAGCCAATACGCCACGACGTGAGCATGGTGATGAGACCCATCACGGCAACGCCAAGCAAAAGACCTAACGCCCATGATGTTTCGATGACTCCAATAACACGACCGCGTCGTTCGTATGGAACGTGTTCATTGATCCATGCAATCATTGAAGTATCAAACAAAACTTTTGAGGCACTTAAGAAAAAAACGCTCGCACCAAACATCAATGGGTTAACTGCGATAGAAGCAAATAACACACTGATGACGACACCAAACATTCCCCATGTCATTGTGATTCTGCGATCTCGCGTATCAACGGCATGTCCAATAAAACGGCTCAGTAGTCCGGCGAATTCTCCGACCATCAGCGCAAGTCCGAGCGTGCTGACTTTGACATCGAACCCAGCCGCGATGGTGGCAATAAACGGCGGCGAAAATCTGTAGCACGCATTCGATGCCATGCGGGCCCAGACCAACGCATCTAAGCGATGGCGCAAAATGGGGGAGTACGAGTCGTCAAGTTGGCGAGCAAACACTTTTACAGTTCCTCGCCAACTGGGCCATGTACGAGTAATTCAACAACGTCTTCAACGAGCAATGACTTTGCTCCCGCACCAGGAGTCAAAAGAAACCGACATCCACCCAGATTGGGGATGCGAGGATCGGAGGCCCCCAACGCGCGCCGCATGACGCGGATAACACCGGCGTGGGCTACGACAAGAGCCTCGCCTCCCGCGCAGAGTTCTGAAATATCCCCAAGTGCTGCCGTAAAGCGGGTAATCAAAGAAGTGTCAGACTCAAAAGACGGGGGTCGTCGATGGCCGTCGAGCCATCCTGGCCATTGTCGTTCTATCTGAGAATGCGTGAGTCCTTGCCATTCGCCAACATCGGTCTCGCGTAATCGTGCATCAACAATGAGCGGCCCAACACCAATGCCGTGAGCGATGATTTGGGCGGTTTCGTGTGCCCGCTGCAGATCGCTACACGCGATGAGATCAAAAGTGCCAAGTTTTTCAATCGCCCGAAAAGCTTGTTGGCGTCCATCATCTGTGAGAGGGGGATCGGCTTGTCCCTGCCACTTTCCCAGCGCGTTCCATTCACTCTCGCCATGGCGCAGGACCAGAATTCGAGTTGTTGGGGCTGACGAGGACACGGCTCCTAAGGGTAGTTCGGCGAGTACGCTCGGATGCGTGGCTCAGATGCGTTTTTTTGCGGCAGCACGTGAGGCTGTTGGACGGTCAACGGACAGCGTCCCTGGCGCAACCGTGGCTGAAGTCTTGGATGTTGCGGTTGCTCGTTATGGAGACACGTTCGCTGCAGTTTTGGCATCAAGTCGTATCTGGGTGAATGGCGAAGAAGCCGACGCATCATGTGTTCTGCTCGACACCGATGAATTGGCAGTTTTGCCACCTGTCTCAGGAGGATCAGAATGAGCGATGCAACGCACTTGTCATTGTCAGACTTGCGCGCTCAGCGCAACGCTCTGCAACGCCAAGAAGACGCAGTGTCATTTGTGCGACGACTGACGCAAGGGCGCATCGATCTCGTACTTGACGAAGAACGCCGCCGTGCAACAAAGGCTCCTGCACCAAGTGGCACCCTGACAGAGCGTCTGGCAAATGTTTTCGGACAAGAACACGGCGGCGGAAGCGCCCGACCACCACGTGAGACAGATGTTCCCGCCGATCATCCTTTGTTAGTGCAACTCGATGAACTCTGCGAAGAATTTTCATTTGAAAATCTTGAGTCATTAACAGATGCAGATATCAGCGCACTTCGTGACGCTCTCACATTGTTTGAGCAGAGTTGTTCGCAACAACGCCATCAGATGTTTGAGCAAATCGATGCACTCACGGCAGAACTTGTTGCTCGTTTGCGAGATGGCGGCACAGCAGCCTTGCTGACTGACTGAAATCTGGCCCGAGGGCCTGAGTCAATTATCACTCGGCCACCAAATGGCGGCTCCGCGGAGCCAATTTCAGGACTCTGGGGATAGATTGACAATGCATGCAACGCGTGGCTGTGCTCTCATTTCATACGTCTCCATTAGTTCAGCCCGGCGTGGGCGATGGTGGTGGCATGAACGTCTATGTACGCGAATTAGTTTCGGCCTTGTCACACGCTGGCGTTGACTGCACCACATACACGCGAGCCTGGAAACCAGGTCTTCCGTCAGTGGTGAACATCGAACCAAATCACAAAGTGGTTCACATCCCTGCTGGTGATTTTGATATTCCTAAAGATTCGCTGCCGTCAATGATTCCTGAGTTCACTGACAATGTGATGCAACACATCACGGCTGCTGGTGGCACAGATGTTTTGCATGCCAATTACTGGATGTCAGGTGTTGCTGGACACGATCTCAAGCATGCACTTGGTGTCCCACTTGTGTCGACATTTCATACTTTTGCACGTGTCAAAGCGCAAGGTGGTGACTTTGAGTCGGCGCACCGCGAACAGGCCGAAATCAATGTCATCGGTTGTTCAGATGCGATCTGCGTGAGTTGCACCGAAGAAGAACGTCAATTTGTGTCGTTATACGGACCACCTCCTGGATCACTTGAAATTGTTGCACCCGGAGTAGAGCATGCATTCTTTGCTCCTGGCGATAAAAAAGGCGCTCGCAAGGCGCTTGGTCTGAGCGATCATCCTGTCTTGTTATTTGTTGGCCGTATTCAACCTCTCAAAGGCGTTGACGTCGCTGTTGAAGCACTCGCTGCGCTTGATCGCAAAGATGCACATTTGCTGATTGTCGGCGGAGCAAGTGGCGCCGAGGGCGATGCCTACTTTGCTGCAGTGCAAGCACTAATTACGCAACACCGCCTTAACGACCGTGTGCATTTCATTGCCCCACAGCCACACCATTTGTTGTCAACGTATTACCGCGCAGCCGATGTGGTTCTTGTGCCAAGCCGCAGCGAAAGTTTTGGACTCGTTGCTCTAGAGGCAGCAGCATGCGGAACTCCGGTTGTGGCAAATGCCGTAGGCGGACTACTTACTGTTGTCGAGCACGGTCGAACAGGCTTCTTGGTGGCTAATCGCAAACCAGAGATTTTTGCAGAACATATTGCCGAAATTCTTAACAACACTCACATGACGACGGCAATGTCTGCTGCTGCGGCTGAGCATGCCACGCGTTACACGTGGAGTTTTGCTGCTGCAAGATTGCGCCGTGTCTACGCAGACTTGGCAATACGTGATCGTGTGATTTGTGTTTAAGCGAGCGAACAGATTGACCACATGAGTGAATTATTTGCAGATTCGATTCTTGTTGACTTCGAACGATACATCGATCAATGGCTTGAAATATTGTGAACTAAGAACGATGCAATCGTTGCAGTCGATCGTGGCGACACAGATGAACGCCGGTGGTTTGTGCGCATGCGTGGTGAAGAAAAAGATTTCACAACGATCTGGTTATTGCTTGGACAACGCACACTTCGCTACGAAACATACGTCATGCCTGCTCCCGAAGAAAACGCACAAGAGTTGTATGAGTTTGCACTACGCCAGAACGAACGCATCACTGGTGCACACTTTTCAATTGGCATTGAGGATGCCCTTTTTCTGCGGGGCGAATTGCCACTTGGGGTTCTCACCGAGTCAGAACTAGACCGCATTATTGGCACGATGTATGCCACAGTTGAGCGTTTCTTCCCAATGCTCATTCGCACGGGATTCGCCACACGTTTTGCGCGCACCGATGCGCCGTTAGCCTCTGAAAAATGACATCCACTACACCTTCTCTAGCCATTATCGGCGGTGGCAATATGGGCACGGCGCTTATCGCTGGTCTTATCGCTGGTGGTGTTTTGGCTGAATCCATCGTGGTCGTTGAGATCGACGAAGATAAACGAAATGAAGTCGCGAAACAATTTGGCGTTCGCACGTCGGCCACAATCATTTCGTGTGGTGGTGCAATCGTTGCTGTCAAACCTCAGTCAGTTGTTGATGTGTGTACACAACTTCGCAAAGTCGGAGTACAACGTGTTGTGTCGATTGCCGCGGGCATCTCACTAGCAACTCTTGAGCACGCATTGGGTGCAGATATTGCTGCGATCCGAGCAATGCCCAACACACCTGCGTTAGTGGCAGAGGGTGTCACCGGACTCGCAGCAGGGACGAGTTGTTCTGATGCAGACATAGAGTGGGCAGAGTCAATGTTGGCTGCAGTCGGCATCGTTGTGCGCGTGTCAGAAGATCAGATCGATGCCGTCACGGCAGTTTCTGGTTCTGGACCTGGCTATTTATTCCTGATTGCCGAAGCCTTGATCGCCGCTGGAGTGGCGCAGGGACTTGCTCCCGATGTGGCCGAAATCCTCGTCAAACAATTGTTTCGGGGCTCTGGAATATTGCTGGCCGAGTCCCCAGAAACTGCGTCGACATTGCGTGAGCGGGTGACATCTCCCAATGGCACAACGGCTGCAGGGCTGTTGGTGCTTGAAACTGCCCAAATTCGCCAGATCCTGGACCAAGCTGTCGCCGCCGCCGCCGCCCGCAGTCGGGAAATGGGCGCCTAGGGCTTTGGTCGGTCCCAAGAAAATAAATAGCGTGACATTTTTCATAACCACTCATTTGGGCGTAGGGTACAGAGGTACGAAGTCGCCGAACAGGGTTCGCCCAGTTCGAGAGTCGCGTTCCCTCGGGAACTGCGCCGACAGGGCCGATGTCATCGGGGGGTTGACATCGGCCCTGTCGTTTAGTCGCTCAGTGCATCGCAACACATTGGTCAATCAATCATGAAGTACTCACACATTTCGTTACTCACTGATTATGGCCTCCAAGATGAATTTGTTGGCGTGATGAAATCCGTGATGATCGACATGGCCCCGCACGTGACGATCACCGACATCACACACGGCGTTGCGGCATTTGATATTCGTTCTGGCAGCCTCACATTGGCAAGAGCAATTCAATATGTTCCAAAAGGAATCGTGATTGCAGTTGTCGACCCTGGTGTCGGAACCAATCGTCGTGCGATCGCTATCGAAGTTGCAGATGGAGATGGCATTCTGCTCGGACCAGATAATGGTTTGCTTGCTCCAGCCGTGGCAATGGCTGGCGGCGCGCAACGTGCGTTTGCTCTCACCAACACAGACCTGCATCTGTTGGCCCCCGGAAACACTTTTGCAGGACGTGATATTTTCGCCCCCGTTGCAGCATTTTTATGTAACGGAGGCAATCTGTCAGAAGTAGGTGAAGAAGTTGATGCAGATCTTCTTGTCCCAGGCGTCGTGCCACTGTCTCAAGAAGAAACCCATGACGAGTATGGGTCGGGGTTGCGTTGTGAAATCACATGGATTGATTCTTTTGGCAATTGTCAACTCAACGTTGGCGTCGATGACATTGCACACCTGCCAACGCAATTGCGAGTACTCGTGGCAGATGACATCCGCAGCATGAAGGTCCTTGCTAATTTTGCTGCTATTCCAACTGGGGGAGTTGGGCTTGTTATCGATTCATACGGAATGCTGGCACTTGCGTGTGATCGTGAATCTGCAGCGAGCACTCTTAATGTGGGAACCGGAGACAGGGTGTCACTGTTTGCCGGAGACGGTGATGCAGGAACCACGACTTCTGCAGTCTCACTCCGTTCCAAGTAGCGCCACGCACTACGGTAGAGACATGCGCCCCTCTACAACACTTGCCGTTGTTCTTTTGATCGTGGTTATTTTTGGTGCCGGAATCGTCAATCTGTTGATGCTCAAATAATCAACTGTTGTCGCGCCGAACGCGCAGCAGTGCCGTATGTGGCGACAATAAACCCCAGAAACAAGATGCTGATTCCGACGAGCAATGAGGCGACAAAGGCAGTGTCCTTGCCTAGTCGGCCAGCCACGGTTCCGCTCGCGGATAACACTGCGGTTCCAAGAGCAATTAAAATATTTCCGCTCGCCAGTGCGCGCGGTGACTTCACTTCTCGTGTGGCCGCTGTTGTGATGGTGGGAGACTTCCCTCGCCAAAGACTGATCGCCGACCAAATTGCTCCGACAAAAATAACCAGAGCCGGAACTCCAGAACCAACGGCCGCGAGGATGCGCGGTGTCACGCCAAAAAGATCGCGGGCAGTGGGGAATTCATCGGCGAGAACAGGCGCTTTCAGCGGTGCTACCAAGACGACTCCCACCGAAAACCCAGTGAAACCCAACAGCCATCGACCCACGATGTCGCCAATTCGTGTCCCCAGAAAGAGATACACAGTTCCTAACGCCAACCATGGGACATTGATGACGGCTCCCAAGGCAAAAAATATCCGGAATGAAATATCGCTCCAGCCTCGAGCCTGAGCCCACCACAAGGCCAATGATGCACAACTAAAGAGTGTCATCGCTACCGTCCACACCAAGTCTTGGCGACGGCCACGACGCAACCAACGGTCCAGCGTGCTGAGTCCAAAGGCCAGTGCGATCAGGACAGATGTGGCGGCAAGGGCGGTATTCAGAACACCACCACGTGACTCACAAGATGATCACGAGTGCAAAAGGTCACGGGAGAAAGCCTAGATGGGCGCCTGTGGACTTCGTGAATGAATGCACGAAGTAATAGCGTAGAGGTCATGACCCCCGTCTCTCGTCGTCGCATCCCAGAAGCAGCCGTGATTCGCCTTCCTCTATATCTGCGCATTCTCAATGATCTCACCGCAGACAATTGCACGCAAATCTCAAGTGATCAACTTGCAGTTCTGGCTGGGCAGAATGCCGCCAAGGTCCGAAAAGATTTGTCGTATTTAGGAAGCTATGGAACTCGTGGTGTTGGTTACGACGTTGCCTACTTGTTGTATCAAATTCAGCGTGAACTTGGGCTGAACAAGTCATGGCCAATCGTCATTGTTGGTGCCGGCAATCTTGGACAAGCTCTTGGCAATTACGGCGGCCTCAGCGAGCGCGGATTTGTGGTTGCTGCCGTCGTTGATAGTGACTCGGCAAAAGTGGGCAGCGTTGTGGGTGGCGTTCGCGTAAGTCATGTTGACGACCTGCCTCTCATTGTTCAATCAAAAGGAGTCAGCATTGGCATCATCGCTGTACCTGCCCAACATGCGCAGTCAGCAGCAGATCTTCTTGTGCGAGCCGGAATCGGATCTATTCTCAACTTTGCCCCCGTCATGTTGAATCTGCCCTCTGATATTCATGTGCGCAAAGTAGACATGGCGCTCGAATTACAAATCTTGAGCTACTACGAACAGGTTCGCAGTGATGCGCGTGCAACTACCGTCACCTCAGCCTCAGAGTCAGTGATCGCGTAGACAACTCATGAGCATCGTCGTCATCGGAATCAATCACCGCACAAGTCCGCTCGAACTACTTGAGCGCGTCACCATTTCTCAAGAAGCACTTCCCAAAGCGCTTCACAGTTTGTCTGTGCGCGATGATGTGCGCGAGGTGGTTGTCTTGTCAACATGTAATCGCATTGAGGTGTATGCAATCACCGAACGTTTTCATGCCGCATACGCCGACATCCGAGATTTTTTCTGCGAATCAAGTGGTCTCACGCCAGACGAACTTCATCCGCATCTTTACAGCCAACATGATGAAGCAGCAATTGCACACTTATTCGAAGTTGCATCTGGTCTCGATTCAGCAGTCGTTGGCGAAACTGAAATCCTCGGACAAGTCGGCGAGGCGTGGGAGACCGCTCGCGCAGAAGGCGTGGCACGAACCGCGCTCAACGCACTGTTCAGGCATTCTTTAGAAGTAGGCAAGCGCGCTCGAACAGAAACCGGAATCAGTCGCTCTACAACCTCGGTGTCACATGCAGCTGTCGAGATGGCCCAAGAGATTTTAGGCACACTGTCTGAGCGGCGCGTTCTTGTTGTAGGGGCTGGCGGAATGGGTGAAGGTGTTGCAAGTGCGTTATTGCGTGCCGGTGCATCAAGCATCACGGTCATGAATCGCACCGAGTCGCGCGCACGTGATTTAGCGCAACGCATCGATGCCAAAGTTGCGTCAATGGATGACCTTGAATCCGAGTTATCACGAGCAGATGTTGTATTGGCTTGCACGGGTGCAGGTCAAGCAGTAATCACCGCTGATGCACTTGCCAGAGCACGATCATCAGTGACAACGCCACTGTTGATTGTGGATATCGCTCTTCCGCGTGATGTTGAGCCTGCAGCCAGTCATCTTGATGGAGTGACGCTGCGAGATCTTGGAGACCTCAGTGATTGGGCGTCTCGAGGGGTAGAACAGCGCGCTGGTGAGGCCGCAAAGGTTCGAGACATCGTGGGTCAAGAAGTCGAGCGATTTGTCGTCGATTCAGTTGCTCGTCAAGCAGCGCCACTGATCTCTCAACTTCGCGAAGTTGCTGAGCGTGTGCGCCAAGAAGAACTCACTCGCTATGCCCATCGTCTAGAAGACCTCACCGACGATCAACGAGAAGTTGTCGAATCGCTGACCCGCGGGATTCTTGCCAAGTTGTTGCATTCGCCCTCGATCCAACTCAAAGATGCTGCCGGTACCCCCCAGGGCGATCGGTTGTCCGCCGCGGTACGCGACCTCTTTGGATTGCAGTAGTTCGTCGGCAAACTTCGTACGCTAGTGGCATGACAACGATTCGTCTCGCCACACGAAGCAGTGCTCAGGCAAAAAAGCAGAGTGAGTTTTTGGCGCAACAACTGATTGCCGCTGATGCTGATTTGGTGATCGAATTTGTTTTTGTCGAAACACTTGGTGACAAAAAAGCAGATACACCATTGCATGAAATTGGCGGTCAGGGTGTTTTCGTCAAAGAAGTACAGCGAGCAGTATTAGACGGACACGCTGATATCGCAGTGCACTCAGCAAAAGATCTACCCTCCGAACAACAGGCTGGATTAGTGATTGCTGCGTTTACTGAACGACGCACTGCCAACGACGCACTCGTCGGTTCTACGCTTGATGGTCTCGCCAGTGGAGCAACTGTTGCCACAGGATCAGTTCGTCGTCGCGCACAACTTGCACGACTGCGACCAGATCTACAGTTCGTTGACCTACGCGGCAACATCAATACTCGTCTTGGCAAGATTCCTGAAAATGGCGCAATCGTGATGGCAGTGGCTGCACTTGAGGTTTTAGATCTTCAAGATCGAATTACGCAGGTGCTGTCCCTTGATGATGCAGTTCCAATGGTTGGACAAGGTTGTGTTGCCGTAGAAGTGCGTGCCCTTGATGACGCAACGCGAAGACTTTTGCAAATCATTGATCACGCCCCAACTCGTCGTGCTGTCGAAACAGAACGTGCATTTCTCAGCGAACTCGGTGCTGGTTGCACTGCCCCGATTGCTGCGCACGTGTCACCAGACCACATGCTTCGCGCGTTTATGGCCAACGACATCACATCAGTGCAGCTCACGGGCTCTATTCTGGATATTCACGATCATCTTGAGGTGGGACGAGAAATTGCTAGGGAATGTCAAAAGCAACTGCGTAGAGGTCGGCGCAGTTGAGCGACGAACTACTTGGTCGCACTGTTGTTGTCACACGAGCAGCCACCCAAAATAAAGAACTCACTGAACTTCTCACGGCACACGGTGCCAAAGTAGTTGAACTGCCACTCATTGCCATCGCAGAGCCACTTGATAATGGCCGCCAACGCGATGAACTATTACAACGTCTCAATGAGTTTGATTGGATTGTCGTGACATCGCCAAACGGTGCAGAACGCGTCTCCCCATTTCTTGCTCTTTCATCTGCGCCAAATAATCGCAACGGTGTCACCAAAATTGCAGTGGTTGGTGAGGCAACTGCGCGAACTCTAGGTCACGAATCTGACCTAGTTGCATCTCCTGCACGCGCAACACAACTTGTTCATCAATTTCCGGCAGGATCCGGGAGCGTGCTTCTTGTGCAAGGAGATCTCGCTGACACAGAAGTTGCAGACGGACTCACAAATCTTGGTTGGCATGTCACATCTGTTGTCGCATATCGAACAACGCATGTGCGACCAAGTCCCGACAAGATGCTGCCCGCTCTTGCCGCTGACATTTTATTATTGGCATCATCAAGTGCTGTCCTCGCGTGGTTCGATGTTTTTGGCGCATCAACTCCACCGATTGTGATCAGCCTCGGTCCGTCTACAACAAGTACTGCAATCGCGCGTGGACTGAGCGTCACAGCAACAGCATCCGAACAAAGCATGACAGCTTTCGTGCAGGCTGCAATAGACGCCTGTCAATAAGTACCACTGCGCAGAGCCATACGCCACAACTGAGCACCGTCTCTGGCATCTGGTCTTGCGGGGGTTGTACTGCCCGGGTACAGACATGTTGAAAACAAGAAAGTGGAATCAATAAATTTACGCTGAAACGCCCATAGCATTTAGAGAAGTGTTCCCGACATCTCGCCCCCGACGACTGCGCGCCACAGAGGCCATGCGCGACTTGGTCGCCCAGACTCGTCTGCATACTTCTGATCTGGTCGCACCTCTTTTCGTGAGAGAGGGAATTTCAGCACCTCATCCAATTATGTCGCTTCCTGGAGTGATGCAACACACTGTTGATTCGCTTGTTCAAGAGATAGTTGAGTTGCGCGATCTAGGTGTTCGAGGAGTGATTTTATTCGGAGTTCCAGCATCCAAAGATGAAGTCGGGTCAGGTGCTTTTGATCCGCGTGGCATCGCTCAAATTGCACTCGCCAAAGTGCGAGCTGAGGTTGGTGACGAGATGGTAATTATCGCCGACTTGTGCGTGGACGAATACACATCGCATGGTCATTGCGGAATACTCGATGGTCATGGTTCAGTCGATAACGACAAGACACTTGATGTGTACTGCAAGATTGCGATTGCTCAGGCCAATGCAGGTGCACACATGGTGGCACCAAGCGGAATGATGGATGGTCAAGTCGGTGCTATTCGCGCAGCATTAGATGGTGCCGGACATTCTGGCGTAGCAATAATGGCGTACTCAGCAAAGTATGCATCTTCTTTGTACGGACCTTTTCGTGAGGCAGTTGATGTGAACATTGCCGATGGGGGTCATCGCCGAGGGTACCAACAAGATTGGCACAATGCTAACGAGGCCTTGCGCGAAGTACACGAAGACATTGCTCAAGGAGCCGACATTGTCATGATCAAGCCTGCACTTGCATATCTTGATGTCATTAGTGCAGTGCGACAATCAGTTGATGTGCCAGTGGCGGCGTATCACGTGAGCGGCGAATACTCCATGATTAAGGCCGCTGCCCAAAATGGTTGGATCGATCATGATGCAACTGCAATGGAGCATCTCACCGCAATCAAGCGAGCAGGCGCAGATATTATTCTGACGTATTTTGCACGATGGTTTGCTGAATCGATGAACGCACGGTGAGTATCGCTTTCTGTGATCCTGTGCAATGCGTGCAGGCTGGTTGTTCGGCAATCACTTGCAAGGGCGCTGGTGTGCCCTCAAATCAACAACTGTTCGAGCGATCAGCAGCGGTTATTCCGGGCGGTGTGAACTCGTCGATTCGTGCGTTTCGTGCCGTTGGTGGGACGCCCTTTTTAGTAGCGCGTGGTTCTGGTGCGTATTTATATGACGTCGAGGGTCGACAGATGATTGACCTTGTCCAAAGTTACGGCGCAATTATTTTGGGTCATGCTCATCCAGCAGTGACTGCTGCTATCACCGCTGCCGCTGTTGATGGAACATCGTATGGTGCGCCAACGCCACGAGAAATGAAACTTGCCGAAGCAATCTCTGAGCGCGTCCCAAGTTGTGAGCGTGTGCGTCTGATGAATAGCGGAACAGAAGCGACGAGTACAGCAGTTCGTTTGGCTCGCGGTGCAACTGGCCGCAAACGCATCGTGACATTTCATGGCAATTTTCATGGAGCGACTGATGCGTTATTGGTGGCGGGCGGAAGTGGCGTTGCCACGCTGGGTTTGCCAGGTACTGCCGGAGTTCCAGAAGAAACAGTTGCCAACACATGGGTGGTGCCGTACAACGTTGTTCCACATTTAGATGATGATATTGCTGCTGTCATTGTTGAACCAGTTGCCGCCAATATGGGAGTTGTGCCTCCGGTGCCCGGATTTTTAGAAGGTCTACGCGCGGAGTGTGATCGCGTTGGCGCACTCTTAATTTTTGATGAGGTTATTACTGGTTTTCGCTTGGGTCTTGGCGGAGCTCAAGCCAAGTATGACGTTCGACCAGACATCACGTGCTTCGGAAAAGTAATTGGTGGAGGTTTGCCAATTGGTGCTGTTGGGGGTTCTGCTGCTGTGATGAATCATTTATCACCGCTTGGTCCCGTGTTTCATGCCGGAACTTTGGCGGGCAATCCACTCGCAACAGCAGCCGGACTTGCGGCACTCAACGAACTCAGTGCTGATGTCTATATGGAACTATCAGCACGGGCACGCCGATTGAGTGCGTTGTTGCGAGATGCATGTGCTGCCAATGGCATCGTGGCTCAGTTCCCCGTTGTCGCAACTTTGGTGGGGATGCACTTTGGCTCGGGGCTTAAAAACAACGCTCCGCAGAACTTCGCTGACGCCAAAACCACTGATGAGGCACTGTTCGCCAAGGTTTTTCATGCGATGTTGTCTGCTGGGGTGGCGATGGCGCCTGGGGCTTATGAGGCTTTATTCGTCGGACTCAGCCATGACGACGCGGTGATTAATCGAATTGGTGAAATTGCACATGAGGCGTTGCAATGGAACAGTCACTAAACCGCCGCGTTGTTGTCGTTTTTAGTTTGCTTGCCGTGGTGGCTGCATCGGTGCTGTTTCTCTTTATGCGTGGGTCAGGTTCTGATTCAGTTGTTGGCAACACAACAAAACGACGTATTGATCTCTTTGCATCAGTAACAAAGGCGACCACCGATCCTGGTTGGTCGGTGCTGGAGAGTCGAACGGTCGGCGCAATACAACTCACTCTTGCTAATGACCAAATCATGATTATTCCCGATGGCACGTATGTTGATGATTATGACTCGGTAACTGCCTGCACTGATTTTTCACAACCATCGGCGTGTGTACTTGTGGCAGACATGCTTGGTGATGCGGTGGTGTGGTTTGCACTCGTGCAGGCTGATTCAAAAAATGGTACAGAGCAACTCCGTTTACCGGGCCTAGTTGATATGCAAAGCAACGGAGATGAAGGCATTTTGGGCAACGGTTGGGTTCTGCCGCTCGGTGTCGGAGTCAAACGAGTTTGCTCCAACTCAGACACAACATCGCTACGTGATTTCATTACCCGGTTTCCGGGAACGTCTGCTGTAGCGATTATTGATTTAGAGCAAGATGTAGTTGTTCAAGTGTCGTGCGTCTAAGCATTAGGGAACAAGCGGACAATTTGTGCTGCCGCTTTATACGCCACTTCGGCTGCACCAACTTCGTCAGGTCGTAAAAGATTTGCCATGATTCGCAGCACCCACTCCATCAGTGTGCGCGATTGTAAACCAACGCGCGAGAGTTCGCGCATCAGCACGGGCCGACCGATGATACGCGCAAAAAGCCTGGCCACTTTGAAATACTCACCGTACTCGTCTTCAACTAATTTTGAGTATCGCTGCAATGCAACAGGGTCTCCGCTCACAAGCGCATCGTGTAGACAATCTGCAGCCATGTGCGCTGTCTCGTATGCGTAGTCAATTCCTTCGCCGTTAAATGGATTCACGCTGCCGGCGGCATCACCAATGACAATGTGAGTTGGACCAATCTTGGGACCAACCGAACCACCCATCGGAATTCGTCCACTTGTCGCTTTGCAGGTTGGTGTATCTGGATTGATTCCCCAGTCATCAGCAATCATGTGCGCATATGAATCAAGCATGTGTGTTGTGTTCACACTTTTAAAATCTCGAAAAGTTGAGAGCAAGCCCACGCCGATGTTGATTGTTCCGTCGCCAACTGGGAAGATCCATCCATAGCCAGGCATCGAGTTTCCGTTGCGATCTTTGACGTCAAGCGCAGATTCGATCCAGGGTTCTGCATGGCGTGGGCTTTCCCAATATGTGCGTATTGCAGTGCCATATGGCCATTTCTTGGCACGAGAAGTTCCGAGCGCACGACCGAATCTGGAGTTTGCACCATCAGCGACAATGACGTATTTAGCGTGTATTTCAAATGTTGTGTTGTCAGCCTTTGATGTAATCACTGCACCACGAACGAATCCACGATCAAGAATTGGAGTGAGCGCTTCATGTCCCTCTAGTAAGTGAGCCCCCGAAGATTGTGCATTTTTTGCAACCATCATGTCGAGTTCGCGGCGGCGCACAACATAACCATGTTGCGGATAAATCGGATGTTCGGGCCAGTGCATCTCGAGTGCTTTACCGTGTGCCTTTGCACGCAAACCTTCGTAGCGATGAAATTGTGTTAACTGATCACCGAGTCCCATGTCGTGAAGTTGTTTGACTGCACGTGGTGTCAAACCATCACCGCAAGTTTTTTCACGTGGGAAAGTTTTTTTCTCAATGATCGTGACATCATGTCCAAGTTGGGAAAGCCAGTAACCAGCGCTTGCACCTGCTGGTCCTCCACCGATGACAAGAACTTCTGTATCGCGCGCTGGGGCGTTTAGCGCGACAGGGGCAGAATCAATGTCAGTCATAGCACTACTCAGTCAATCGCATGAATGACGATGTTGCGTGATTTAGCCAGTGATTGATGCGCGTGCTTCTGTGCCGACGAAGCCTGGTTTGTCGGGCAGACTGGCAAAGTCTTTGTCGATCGAGTCAAAACTTGTTGACCCAGTCTCAAGACCGATAAAGATTTCTGACTCTGGGGAACACCATGTCTCGTATTCTTTTTCCCATTTTTCGCTCTTGGGGTCTGCACCACTAATTACGTAGCGGCCGTAACACACCACTGAGAGAATTTCTTCATCGGTTAACCCACCACCGGCTTTTTCGCCTTGCATTGGCATTGGGTTTCCGTTGTATGACAGTGGCGCATGTGCACCACCTTCACGGTCGGGGTTGCCATAGATGGAGAGCCCATCAGAAACATATTTTTGACTGCCGGTGTAGACAAAATTGAGCATGTCCTCAATCTTTGGGAACGTCTTAAGAACTTCTCCTTGATACAGCACTCGACCAGCACCACCAGCACCTTGAGCGCCGTGGCAACCAGCACAACCACCAAAAACTTCAGCGCCAATGCTGAGTGGCCCAGCCGCAACGACATTGGACGGCTTGAGAGCAATAAAATACATAAATGCCCACAACGGCAAGAGGCTCAAAGTTGCCATTGCCCAATAGGGGATCTTTTTACGGGCATTTGCTGCCGCCACAGATGGGGAGATGGGCTTGGGTGCTTTAGCCACCACTGGGGCAGCGGCCTTGGGGGCGACGGCTGGTGCATTGCTGGTAGTGGCAGGAGTGGCTCCGGATGCCGGCTGACCAGAAGCAGTTTCTCCGGCTGCCGCGGCACGACGCTCTTGCGAGCGCTTCAGCAAGTGTTCGGGGATTTCAGTCACTCCCTAACGATAGACAATCGGCGACCTACTTGAGGAATCATGTGACAAATGAGCAACTATGGGTTACTCGCGTTTTGCACAAAAGCACAACCACCCGTGCTGGACGGGCCGGCACAAGTGGGCACCGTGACTTTGGTGACATGCCGAGAAATAACGGTTTTGTCTGTCATCCTGAGTAGTGTTCTCAGTGGTTTCACTACTCAGAACGTACCTACAATTGTCCCTCAGTCCGGAGAACTAGCCGCCATCATGCTTGCGATCAATATTTTGAAATGGCCAGGAGTCAATCAAGCTTTTTTGTTCTCTTCTGCTGTCACGTTGGTATTGATCTACGCAATCATGGCCTACGGAAAACGTCGTAAACCAGGTGCTCCGGTGTCATGGGGCGAGGCAATGTTTGGTTCTGTGTATGTCTTTTTCGTGCTGTTCATGGCGTTTGGCGTGGTTCCTCACCAGTGGATCGACCATGCTGACAAAAATCTTGGATGGCGCAAAGACATGTTGTTACTCGGTCCTTTTGACATCTTGAAACCCAAGGCCTTTGGCGGTCAGTTCCCCTTCACGATTAGTTACGAAGCATTGCGAGATATTGTTGTTGTGGTGATTCATGTGATTTTCATAGGCATTTTGATTGCACTCGGTGCGTGGTGGCAAAAGCGCGGACAGGCTGTGACAAAAGAAATAGAAACTTCCCCATACGGTCGTCCATTGGTGAAGAAGGCATAGCAGGATTTATCTATGACACGTACTGACGCCAATCCGCCAATGCCAGAGTGGTCCGATGAGTATCAACTCGTCGAGGTGGATGCTGAATATCTTGGAAAGGCTGTGAAGCCGAAACAATTCATTCACATCGACCAAAGCGAGTGCATTATGTGCGAGGGCTGCGTTGATATTTGCCCATGGAAATGCATCCATATGGTGGCTACAAATGCGATTGCGGAGTCAACTGGCATCGAAATGCCAGGCGCAGATCCATCAGATCATGTGCTCTTTATTATTGACGACGATGTGTGCACGCGGTGTGCACTCTGCGTCGATCGTTGCCCAACCGGAGTCATCATCATGGGCAAGGTAGGAGAACCTGCCGCAACCGGAGATAGTCACACTCGTACCAATGCTCATGGCTATGCCTACGGCCTACGCCTCTAAGATAAACGGAACACATCATGGCAAAAGTAATCGATAGTCCCAGACCAACACTCAAAGAGCGAGCCGCCAAACTCGGGCAGGCCACATTGGGGAGTCAAGCATGGACATCTATTTTTCGACCAGGCTCAATCTTTCGCAAGGGCTACACCGATAGTCCACGAAACCGTTCATACGTCATCATGAACTCTGTTTTGTATCACCTTCACCCAGTAAAAGTGAAGCGCCACGCAGTCAAAGTGAGTTACACACTCTGTTTAGGCGGACTGAGTTTCTTCCTATTTATTTTGCTGACGGTGACGGGTATTTTCTTGATGTTTTTCTATCGTCCAACAGCAACAAATGCATGGGAGGATATTCAGACGCTGCAGACATCTGTGACGTTTGGGTTGATGGTTCGAAACATGCACAGATGGGGCGCTCACCTCATGGTTTTGACTGTCTTTTTGCATATGTCACGCGTGTTTTATCATGGTGCATACAAGCCGCCACGTGAGTTCAACTGGGTGATCGGTGTTGTGTTGTTGACACTGACGTTGCTCCTTTCTTTCACCGGCTACTTGTTGCCATGGGATCAACTTGCGCTATGGGCTGTCACGGTTGGTACCAACATGATGGGCTATTCGCCTGTCATCGGTTCGCAGGTCAGATTCGTGTTGTTAGGCGGTGTCGAAATCGGCTCAGAAACACTCTTGCGATGGTATGTATTGCATGTTCTTTTGTTCCCATTCATCATTGTAATTTTTATGGCTGTGCATTTCTGGCGCGTCCGTAAAGACGGCGGAATCTCGGGACCATTGTGAGAAAGGTGAGTGCGCAATGACTGAAATTCCAGAGCATCTTCTGAAGCGTGCACAAGAAGCGCGTGACAAAGCAGCCGCTGCGTCCGGAGCAGACGCACCATCAGAGGCAGCCGGAGACTCTCGCATACCACAACACTTACTTGACCGAACTCGCGCCGCTCGCGCAGGGGGTGCAGTAGCAGTTGCGGATAAGGCTGATGCAGTAGTAGCGACTGCACCTGCAAGCGGTGGATTGCCGTTAGCTGCAGGTCCTGGCGGACACACGCAACGACTTTTGACAGTTGTGAAGTCTGGTTCTATTCAAGAAGTAAAGACATTGCCAGTTGACAAAGTTCATACATGGCCACATTTGCTCGCTGTTGAGTTTGTTGCATCGCTGGCGTGTACCGCGTTCTTGTTTGTGTTTTCTTGGGTTGTCAATGCGCCTTTGTTGCAAGCAGCCAACTTCAACCAAACTCCAAACCCTTCCAAGGCACCGTGGTATTTCTTGGGTCTTCAAGAACTCCTCACAATGTTTCATCCAATGATTGCTGGTGTGACATTGCCAGGTATTGGACTAATTGCACTTATTCTGGCGGCGTATCTTGACAAGAACCCATCGAATAAGCCTGAAGATCGAAAATTTATGACAAGCCTCATGACAGTGCACCTCATGTTCTGGGCGGTCTTAGTTATCATCGGATCATTTTTTCGCGGACCTGGTTTCAACTTCACGTTCCCGTGGCGCGACGGAATTTTCTTTGAGTTTTAAAAAGCACGAGACAGAACGGATTTAGGCAACATAGCAATGAGTACAGCAGTCATCATCTCACTAGTAATCGCAGCAGCAGTCGTGCTCGGCGCTGCAGTGCTGTTCACATCTGCTCGTCGTGGTGGGGTGCGTGGTGGCGGTGTGTTGTCGCGCGAGACCCGGCAGCGTGACCGCAAAACACAGAGTGCGCCTGAGGCAGAAATTTCGGGCAGGGATATTGAGCGCGAGGCAAACGCAACTCGTGGTGGAGTATTGGTTAAGGCATCACCACCAGAGATACAGGAGTGGTCGCCTCCAGATGAAGAAACTCTTGGTGTCACTCGCCGACAGTTTTTTAATCGCGCCACGGTCACATTGATGACGGCAAGCCTGGGTGGGTTTGGAGCGGCGAGCATCGGGTTTTTGTGGAAAGGTGCGGAGGGCGGATTCGGTTCCAAAATTTCCGTCGGAAAAATTGATGAGGTGACTCAACGAATCCGTGCGAATAAAGGTTTCTTGTATCTCTCTGAAGCGCGTTCATGGGTGACGGAGTATCCAAAGGATGCAATCGGAAAAGCAAAAATTATTTATGGCAATCAAGCACCTGTTTTTTCAGGAATGGAAGCCGGAATCGTGGCGTTGTACCAGAAGTGTCCACATCTTGGTTGTCGTGTTCCAGAATGCAAGAGTTCGCAGTGGTTTGAATGTCCGTGCCATGGTTCGCAATACAATCGTGTGGGTGAAAAAAAAGGTGGACCAGCGCCACGCGGAATGGATCGTTTTGCTGTGTCAATCACGAACGGTGTCTTGGTAATTGACACTGGCGCAGTATTTGCTGGTCCAGCAATCGGGATAAACACCACAGGGCAAGAGGCCGAAGGGCCGCACTGTATTGGACTCACCGGAGGCCACTGATGATCTCCTCAGTTAGCACGTCTATCGCAACAGTCATCTTGTTGATTGCAGTCGGAGGATGGATCCTCTACGCCATCTTTAATGCGCGCGCAACACGTGCAGAAGTTGGCTCAGAGATTGAGCTTGCCGCGAACCGTAAAGAGTATTACGACGACGAGATTCTGGAGGGGCGCAAGATTGAGCGCACTCAATTATTGGGCATTCTCTTCCTGGCTATTGTTACTGTTGCACTTCCGCTGTACTGGGTGCTCGAACCAAGTCGGCAAGCGGGAGCGATTGTTGGCTTTGATAAGAGATTCGTGAATTGGGGTGCAGGACTTTTTGCTCCGACATCAGAAGGCGGATTCAACTGCGCCGGATGTCATGGTGGCATGAAGGCAACGGGTGGAGTCGCACCATTTGCTATCACAGACCCAAAGACAGGCGAAGTCAAATCAGTCAACTGGAAAGCGCCTGCGTTGAACACCGTGCTCTATCGATTTACTGAAGAGGAAATACGTTTCGTCTTGAACTACGGACGACCGTTCTCTCCGATGTCGGCGTGGGGAACAATTGGTGGTGGTCCAATGAACGATCAGCAGATCACTACCTTGATCTCATATATGAAGAGCATTCAGATTCCGCGTGATAACTGCGCCCTTCTAAAAGATGATCCCAAGACGTGCGCAGGCGGAACGTTACCGATCGACAAGAACGCCGAACTCCAAGACGAAGCAGAGCGACTCGTTGCTGCCGGAACGTATGGTTCGCTCGGAGAAGCATTTTTTAATCTCAACTTGTATGGCGGTGGTTACTCGTGCGCGCGTTGCCACACCAAGGGATATTCATACGGAGATCCACAAGTCACCGGTGGCGGTGCATTTGGACCAAACCTCACGGGCGGGTCGGCGGTGCGTCAGTTTCCAAATCAAAGCGACATGCTGGAGTTCATTAAGGGTGGTTCTGAGTTAGGTAAGCGCTACGGAGAACAGGGACAAGGAAGCGGCCGAATGCCTGCGTTCGGTGGCGTGTACACGGAGACCCAACTCACATCCATCATTGAATACGTGCGAGGATTGTGATGTCGTTGGCGCTGTTGGCCGTCGGTTGGGAACCAGAAATTCGCGGAATCCTGGTAGTTCTCATCATGGCGATGTGTCTGATCGGTGGAACATATTTGTTGCTCGCCACCAATGTGGGTGTGCGGCTCGGATTCATGATCACGGTGGCAGGGTTGGCCGGATGGATGATGTTGATGGCGCTCGTCTGGTGGATCTACGGCATTGGGCTCAAAGGTCCAGAGCCAACATGGAAACCCGCAGCCCCCATCACGATTGTGCGAGATGGCTCACTGTTGAGTAGCGCCGAAGTTGTTGACGCAGCCATCGTGACTACGGGACAATCACCAATGGAAGCCGCTGCCACAATTAGTTCTGCCCTGACGGCCCAAAAGTGGATCACCTTAGATGAAGCCGATCCTCGTCGCGGGCAAGCCGCCGCGGCATCTGATGACATTTTGCAAAATCTCACGAAAGAGTTTGCGCCAGGCGAGTATGCAACTGTCGCAGTGTATGACCGTGGTGGCAAAAGGTATCCCAAGATAAATGGCTCACTCGACTTCTTTGCTTTTTTGCATGAGCCCCATTACTCGCTCGTAGAAGTTGCGCCAGTTATTGCACAGCGCACAGAGCCAGGACGTGCTCCTGCACGACCAATTATTGACGAGACGCAGCCTCATCGCTATGTGGTGATGATTCGTGATCTCGGAGCAAAACGACAACCCGCAATCTTCATTACATTTGGCGCTGGACTTATTTTTGCGCTGATGTGTTGGCTTTTGCATCGTCGTGATCAATTGGTTGAGGTCAATCGCCGAGCGCTCAACACGGCTGACGCCTAGGTCATCGCAATGGGTCAGTATCTTCCGATCATTGCGCTGATGGTTGTTGCTATTTTGTTTGGCGCGATCAGTTTTATTGCATCTGGATTATTTGCGCCTCGTCGACCAAGCTCTGCCAAAGAAGCACCGTATGAATGCGGAATTGTCGCCAGTCAAGAGCCACCACAGAGATTTCCTGTGAGTTTTTATGTCGTCGCGATGTTGTTCATTATGTTTGATATCGAAATCATTTTCACATATCCGTATGCAGTAGATCGAGAGTTTCTTGGCACATACGGATTCTTTGAGATGATCGCGTTTAGTGCCATTTTCTTTGTTGCATTTGTCTACATGATCGCGCGCGGCGCCCTTGAGTGGGGGCCAATTCACAAACAAAAACCGCTTGATACTTCGCTTGAAGGAGCAATCTCAAGCACACGCACCAGTTCTTCCACCATCAAACGCGTTGGTCACGAAGGTCGCAAAGAGACAGTTGCTGCCTAATGGGAGTTGTACGCAATGTTCTTGACGACGGGCTAGGCGGACTCGAGCACAACTTTTTGACCGCTCGTGTTGAAGATCTCGTCAACTGGTCACGGTCGAGGTCAAGTTGGGGCGCAACTTTTGGGCTCGCCTGTTGTGCAATCGAGATGATGGCAACGGGTGCGTCGCACTATGACTTGGCAAGATTCGGTATGGAAGTTTTCCGGGCTTCGCCACGACAGGCCGACATCATGATCGTCGCTGGTCGCGTGAGTCAAAAGATGGCACCAGTACTGCGACAGGTGTATGACCAGATGATGGAACCAAAGTGGGTCATCTCGATGGGTGTGTGTGCGTCGAGTGGTGGAATGTTTAACAACTACGCCATCGTGCAGGGCGTAGACCAGATTGTTCCTGTTGATGTGTATGCGCCCGGCTGCCCTCCAACACCCGAGACCTTGATTCATGCAATCGAAACTCTGCACCAACTTATTGAGGACGAGAACATTTTACGTCGTCGAAAAGAGCAAGGCGGTGGCGCAAACGTACACATCCTTGAAGTGCCTGCCGGTGCTAACGGTGTATCTATCAACTTTAGGTCGAAGTAGAAATGTCCGACGGTATGACTGAGGTGCAAAAGACTGCAGAAGAACTGCACGGATGTCCCGTGATTGTCTCACTCGGTCAACGAGTTTTGCTTGTTGGGCGTGAACAATATGTTTCTGTGATGAAAGCTCTTCTTGATGACACCTTTGATCTGTGTGTTGACTTGACGGCAGTTGACTACTTATTGATGCCAAATAGAGTTGTAGGTGCAGACATCAAGCCAGAGCGTTTTGAAGTTGTTGTGAGCGTGATGTCAATGCAAAAGCACGAACGCCTACGTCTGCGTGTTCAAGTGCCAGCAGATGACGCAACTATTGACACATTGTTTGATGTTCATCCCGGAACAGAAGCACTCGAACGAGAAGTCTTTGACATGTTCGGCATTGTTTTTAATGGTCATCCAGATCCGACTCGCATTTTGATGCCAGAAGACTGGGACGGTCATCCATTGCGTAAGGACTATGACTTTGGGCGTATCCCTGTGCAGTTCAAAGGGTCACCAGCATGACCGTTGTCGACGATCGTTTTGCAGCGGCCAACACGGACGAAGGACCTCAAGAACTTCGTTCGCGGAGCCAACTAACAGCCAAAGAAGTTCTGCGCGAAGTTGGTGCTGTCTTGCGCATGAGCGAGTCTCAAGCCGCAGCACTGGCTGACATCAAACACGATGCTGGCGAAGATCAAACCATGATCATCAATATGGGACCACAACACCCAAGTACACATGGTGTGTTGCGTCTCATGCTCGAACTACAAGGTGAGACCGTCTTGCGATGCAAACCAATTATTGGCTACTTGCATACCGGCATGGAAAAAACTGGTGAGCAACTCACGTACATGCAGGGCGGAACAAATGTCACTCGCATGGACTATGCATCGCCTCTCATCAACGAGCTTGTGTTTTCGCTTGCTGTAGAAAAACTTCTCGGAATTGATGGAGACATTCCAGAACGCGCTGTGTGGATGCGGATGCTGTTGTCTGAACTCAATCGCATGAGTAGTCATCTTTTGTTTATGGCGTCAAACGGAATGGATCTCGGCGCTGTATCGATGATGCTTTACGGATGGCGTGAGCGCGAAGAAGTCTTGCGCTTTTTCCAAAAAGTCACCGGATTGCGGATGAACCACAACTTCATCCGTCCGGGTGGACTCGCAGCCGATCTTCCGGCTGGCTGGCGCGACGATGTCTTGGATATTCTCGAAAAAATTGAGCCACGATTGGACGAGTACGACGTTTTAATGACGGGGCAACCAATTTGGCGCGAGCGTCTGCAAGGAGTCGGCGTTATTACTGCAGACGAAGCAATCGCCCTCGGTGCGACTGGACCGATCTTGCGCTCAACAGGTGTGGCGTGGGACTTGCGCAGAGACATGCCGTATCTAAAATATGCAGAATTAGATTTTGATGTCGTGGTGGGTTCATACGGTGATGCTTTTGATCGCTATGCAATTCGCCTGAATGAGATTCGCGAATCAATGCGCATTGTGCATCAGATTGTCGATCGCATGCCCAGTGGTGACTATCGCATTCAAGATAAAAAAGTTACACCACCACCACGAGCCCGCATTGATGAATCAATGGAAGCGCTCATCCATCACTTTAAAATCTTCACCGAAGGTTTTAAGGTGCCAGAAGGCGAAGTGTATGTCGGTATCGAGAGCCCCCGCGGAGAAATTGGTTGCTACATCGTGAGTGACGGATCAGCCAAGCCATATCGGATGCGAATTCGTCCGCCATCTTTTATTAACTTGCAGACTTTGCCACACATGATGCGTGGTGGACTTGTCGCTGATGCTGTGGCAGTGATCTCATCAGTCGATCCAGTACTCGGAGAAGTAGATCGATGAGTCGCTTGACTGACGCACACGTCGCTCTTGCCAATGAGATCATTGGTCGATATCCGCGACCAAAATCTGCTCTTGTGCCGTTACTGCATCTGGCTCAAGAACAAGACGGCTACATCACCCGTGACGCAATGGTGCATATCGGCGAACTTGTTGGTGTCACGTCAGCGGAGGTCTACGGCACAGCGACTTTCTACGAGATGTTTAAATTCGAGCCTGTCGGCAAATATGTCGTGAACATCTGTGGCACCATGTCGTGCGCACTGATGGGGTCAGAAGAATTAATGCACCACGCAGAACAACGCCTAGGTATAAAGGCTGGCGGAACCACGCCAGACGGAATGTTTACGCTCGAACACGCCGAGTGTCAGGCGGCGTGCACCGAAGCGCCATGCTTGCAGGTGAACTATCGCTATCGCTATCGACTGACCCCTGCCGATCTTGACGAGTTGATTGATGATCTCTCAGCAGAACGATTGACGCATGAGATTCCACCACACGGAACAGTTGCAAAAGTGCGCCAACATATTCCGTCTCACCGTGGTGTTGGTGTCGTTGCTCCGGAGTTGGTCACTGAGTCACCTGCGTGGCTAAACGGGAAGGCGGCGCTATGACAAGTTCGTATCTGCATGCGCCTGGCTTTATCGCCGGCGATCGACCCAAGATTGTGACATCTCGTTTTGAGTATGTCGATTCATACAAGATCGATCGGTTTATCGCCACGGGCGGATACCAAGGTCTGCGCTCTGCGCTCTCACGGCCTGCGCAAACAGTGCATGACGATGTCAAGAGCGCAACAGTGTTGGGTCGCGGTGGTGCAGGTTTTCCGGCAGGCGTGAAATGGGGATTAACGCCGCAGGAAGTTTGGCCGCGCTATCTCGTTGTGAACGGTGACGAGAGCGAACCCGGCACATATAAAGATCGCTTGTTGATGGAACGTGATCCGCATCAATTAATTGAGGGCTGTTTGATTGCGTGTTATGCAGCTGGCTTGTCGCAGTGCTTCCTATATATACGCGGAGAAATGGCAGTCGCACAAGAACGCGTTGCAGAAGCGCTCAACGAAGCGTATGAAGCTGGGTATGTCGGCAAAAATATTCTGGGCACCAATTTCTCGGTTGATATCGTTCTTCATTGGGGGGCGGGTGCCTACGTTGTCGGTGAAGAAACCGCACTCATCGAAAGCCTCGAAGGAAATCGCGGAATGCCCCGCCTAAAGCCACCATTCTTTCCTGCTGCAAATGGTCTCTATGGCCAACCAACAATCGTCAACAATGTTGAGACGTTGGCTAACTTGCCGTGGCTAATGACCAACGGCGTCGATGCGTACACAGCAATTGGCACAAAAACATCTCCTGGAACTCGCATGGTTGCGGTGTCTGGTCATGTTGTACGGCCAGGTGTTTATGAAATCGTCAACGGAACAACTACATTTCGCGATCTTATTTACGGAGAAGAATTCTGCGGTGGTATTCGCAACGGTCATGCTCTCAAGGCGTTTGTTCCTGGCGGTGGTTCTGCGCCATGGTTTACGTCTGATCAACTGGATCTCCCTTTTGAAGGAAGCCAAGTTGGAGCAGCGGGTTCAATGTTGGGTTCTGGAGCCATCATGGTGATGGACGAAACAACTGATATTCCTGCTGCTGCACTGACCCTTACTCGGTTTTATGCGCACGAGTCGTGCGGAAAATGCACCCCATGTCGCGAAGGCGGCACATGGCTTGAGCGCATCTTGAGTCGCGTTGTTGACGGCAAAGGTACAGATGCTGATTTGGCTCAACTCATTGAAGTCGGTGAATCAATTTGTCCTGGAGATTTCCCGCATGCATCCAATGAGGCACTTGGGTTGACGGCTGTTCCCTTCCCGTACAAGATGACAACGATTTGTTTTGTCGGACCATCGGCGTATGTACCAGTGCACTCTGCGCTGACATTGTTTAGGTCAGAGTTTGATGCGCGAATTACAAAAAGAACAATGATCAAAGTAACTGCAGTCGGGGTGTCCTCATGAGTACAACTGAATCGCACAACGAAGCAGAAATCGTCGTTGACCCAAACGCTGTCTCGATGACAATTAACGGAAAAAGTGTCACAGCCCGCAAAGGGGAGTGGATCATTGCTGCGGCTGATCGCACGGAAGACTTTATTCCGCGGTTTTGCTATCACCCTCGTATGGAGTCCGTTGGCATGTGTCGTCAGTGTCTTGTCGAAGTCGAAGGACCACGCGGTCCAATGATGGTGGTGAGTTGCATGACTCCAGTAGCCGAGGGACAAGTCGTGCGCACCGATACGGACATCGTCAAGCGAGCACAAGAAGGAATGATTGAGTTGCTGCTGGCAAATCATCCACTCGATTGTCCCGTCTGCGACAAGGGCGGAGAATGTCCGCTTCAAGATCAGGCATTTAGTCACGGACCAGGCGAGAGCCGATACGTAGAAGAAAAACGACATTACGAAAAACCAATTCCAATCAGTGGTTTGGTGTTTCTTGATCGCGAGAGATGCATTTTGTGTGATCGATGCACGCGCTTTGCAGACGAGGTTGCCGGAGACCCGCTCATTACGTTTACGCATCGTGGCAACAACACCCAGGTGATGACATTTCCGGACGAGCCATTTGCGTCATATTTTTCAGGAAACACTGTGCAGATCTGCCCCGTCGGCGCGCTTACTGCAGAGCCGTATCGATTCAAAGCGCGTCCGTGGGATCTGCAACAACAAGAAAGTACCTGCACGACATGTTCGGTCGGTTGTCGCACTGTTGTGCAATCAAGCCGTGATGAGATCTTGCGTTATCAAGGTGTTGATAGCGATCCAGTCAACTGGGGATGGTTGTGTGACCGAGGTCGTTTTAATTTCCAATCCACGAACTCTCCGAATCGACTGTCAACACCGCTCATAAAGACTGAGTCTGGTCTTGTGGCTGCATCTTGGACAGTGGCTCTTGACGAAACCGCACGGGTATTGCGTCATGCTCAACCCGGATCAATCGCCATACTCGGTGGGGCTCGCGGTACCAACGAAGACGCATGGGCATGGGCTCAACTTGCAGATGCTCTTGGCGTGGACATGCGCGATGCCCAACTTGATGATGGATTACCTGCCGAGATTTTTGGATACCCCAACGCCACTATCGATGACGCGTGCAGTGCAGCAACAGTTATTTTGCTTGCGCCTGATCTCAAAGAAGAACTCCCTGTTTTGTACCTGCGTCTTCGTGGGGCGGCAGAAAAGAAAAAGATTCGTATCATCGAAATCACAACTCATGATTCTGGCTTGACTCGCTATGCCTGGAAATCTCTGCAGTACGAGCCTGGCCATCAAGCAGAGACAGTGCAACAGATGTTGAGTACTCCTGAGATGCAAGAACAATTGGGTCGTGGTTCGGTGGTGGTCGTCGCCGGACGATCTAATTTGTCCGAAGCGGCTCACCACACAATGGCCGTGGTTGACACAATTGCGACAACCGTTTCTCAGGTGAGTGTGTTGCCAGTGCTGCGGCGCGCAAATGTGCGCGGCGCGTTGTCGTTGGGGCTTGCACCACGTGGTTCAACTGACGCTGCAGCGATTCTTGAGGCATCAGCCAATGGCAAAGTTGATTGCCTCATCTTGCTCGGGGCAGACCCTCTCAGCGATGTTCCAGACGCCGATCTTGCTCGTCGCGGTATTGCTGGTGCCCGCCACATCATCGCAATCGATACGTTCTTAAATAACTCATCAGCGCATGCAGACATTGTGCTTCCGGCTGCGGCATACGGAGAAAAAGATGGAACGACAACCAATTTAGAAGGCCGTGTCACAAATGTGGCGCAGAGCATCACACCGCACGCAACATCACGCCCTGATTGGATGATTGCCGTCGAACTTGCTGCACTTTTAGATCACGATTTAGACATCTTGACTCTCCAAGATATCCAGACTCGCATCACCCAAACTGTCGGAGGGTTTGATGGACTGAGCGTGAGCGTTGCCGTGCGAAAGAATGGCATCTTGGTCAGCGTGCCACCTATTTCTCCATTGCAAGTTCATCATGATGCCGCTGTAAAACGCAACGCATACGAGTTCAGACTTGTTGTCGCTCGAAAGTTGTACGATCAGGCAATCGGAACCGCAATGAGTCAATCTTTGGCTGCCCTTGCGCCCGGTGCCGGAGTGTTTGTACATCCTCACGACCTAGAGCGCGTTGGGGCAAAAGATGGTTCGTCCGTGCGCGTGAGTAACACAACGCGATCAGTTATCTTGCCAGTTCACGCATCAGTGGCAGTCACGCGCGGCACTGCATTTGTGCCGTTTAACCAAAAGGGTGTCGATATACGAGAGTTGTTGCAGGCGACCAACGGAGTTACCGATGTACAGATTGCCAATATCTCATGATGCAGATCTTGGCGATTGATCCACTGTTGACCGGAAAATTGTTGTGGACTCCGTTGTTGATTGTGTTGCTAAAAGTTGTCGTGGTTTTTGTCGTAGGGCTATTGGCCACGATGCTGATGGTTTGGTTTGAACGCAAAGTAATCGCAGGCATGCAAAACCGAATCGGACCAAACAAGGCAGGACCTTTCGGAATCTTGCAGACATTGGCGGACGGTATCAAGTTGTTCTTTAAAGAAGACCTGATTCCGGAGCGTTCTGATCGATTTGTTTTCAAACTCGCACCCTATTTAGCGTTTGTTCCAGCGTTTTTGACATTTGCGATTATTCCACTCGGTGGGGATTTCCGTGGCGGCAATGATGGTCTCGTGACATGGTTCGGACATCAGACACGTGTGCAACTTGCCGATCCACCAATCGGTATCTTATTCGCATTAGCCATTTCGTCGATTGCGATTTACGGAATCATGCTGGCGGGTTGGTCGAGTGGCTCAAAGTATCCGTTGCTTGGTTCTGTTCGTGCATCTGCACAGATGGTGAGCTACGAAGCAGCCTTAGGTTTATCAGTGGCTGCAGTCGTGTTGGTCACCGGCACTTTGTCAACGAGCGGAATCGTTGCGAGGCAAAGCACGCTTGCTAACTGGAACGTCGTTGTCACCGGAATTATTCCATTCTTTATTTTCATGGTTGCTGCGACAGCAGAACTCAACAGACCACCTTTTGACTTAGTAGAAGCCGAACAAGAACTCGTTGGTGGTTTCAACACCGAGTATGCGTCACTGCGTTTCGCTCTCTTTTATCTTGCCGAGTTCATGAATACGGTCACGATGTCTGCGCTAATTGTGACGCTCTTTTTCGGCGGGCCACAACCCATTTCGGTCGGATCAACCACAATTGATATTCCGATCATCGGAAACGCACTCGAAGGAACCGTCTGGTTGCTGCTCAAGGTGTTGGTCTTCCTCTATATATATGTTTGGTTCCGCGCCACATTGCCGCGCTTTCGTTATGACCAACTAATGAATCTTGGCTGGAAAGTTTTGATCCCTGCATCGCTCGGATGGTTTATTTTGTTGGCGGCACAACGCGTGGGACAAAGTGCGGGATGGGATCGCTATGTAGTGACGATAGCTACTGCGTTGGTTCTGTTGGTGAGTTACGGCCTCTTGATGTTGGCGCAACGCACGAGTACGAATGAACGCAAACGGGATGGGGTGATGTTCTAATGGGTTATTTTGGCGGATTCTTAGTGACGTTGCGTCAGCACGGACGTCGTAATCGAGTGACAACTGAATATTCTGGTGGTCGAGTATTTCGGCGCAAGAACTCAGACAAAAAAGACGAAAAGATTTCTAAACCAGAGCGGTTGCACGGTCGTCATGTTCTGAACCGATACGAAGACGGTATGGAAAAATGCATCGGTTGCGAACTCTGTGCCGGTGTTTGTCCTGCAAGGTGCATCTATGTGCGCGGTGCTGATAACGACATCGCAAACCCAACATCACCTGGCGAACGATTTGGCTTTATCTATGAGATCAACTATTTGCGTTGTATCCATTGTGATTTGTGTGTAGAGGCATGTCCAACCGAAGCCATCACTGAGACAAAGCTCTTTGAGTTTTCTTTCACTAATCGGCGCGACGCCATTTATACCAAAGACGAATTGTTAGTTGACGACACTGGTTCACCACAGCACTTGCCGTGGGAAGACTGGCGTGCGGGCGAAGATCTCAACACATCTGGCTGGATGCGTGCAACAGCGCCGTCTGGCAATGCAGATTTTGAAGGACTCGTGGCTTGGAGCGGTGAGTTGGGCTACGGAATCAGAGTTCCGGAACCCTCGCAAGCAGTGGCTGACGACGACGTAGAAGATTTTGACCAAGAACCAAACCGAGGCAGCACACACTAAGTGGAACTTTTTGTTTTTGTCTGTGCTGCGGCGATGGTGCTCGTGGGGGCCGTCGGGGTGATCACGCGTAACAACCCCGTTCATGCCGCATTGAGCCTGGTCTTGACGCTCTTTGGAATTGCTGTTTTGTTCGTGGCTAATAACGCACATTTTCTGGCGGCAGTACAAGTCATCGTGTATGCCGGCGCAATCGTGGTGTTGTTTTTGTTCGTCATCATGTTGTTGGGCGTTGACCAAGCAGAAGATTTGTCCACAGAGCCACTCACCGCGCAGCGTCCACTTGCGCTCGTCGTAGGAATCGGCGTTGCAGGCGTGATCATCGCTGCCATCGTGAAATCGCAAGATGCACTTTTGGTTCGCGGAACAGGCATCAATTCGGCGACGCCTGAAGACGCTGACGCCAATATTCGACAACTATCTCGCTCTATCTTTAGCGACTATGTCTTTGCCTTTGAAGTTACCTCTGTTCTTTTGCTTATCGCAGTCGTTGGCACTGTCGTTATGTCAAGGCGCCAACGTGGTCAACATGTTGAGGAGTCAGCATGAATCTGGCAGTGATCGAACCAACGACTAGTTGGTATCTAGTTCTCGCAGCGGTTCTCTTTGGAATCGGAACTGTCGGCGTGATGGTGCGACGAAATCCGTTGGTGATGTTTATGTGCATCGAACTAATGCTCAACGCCGTGAACCTGTCATTTGTCGCGTTATCCGCTTCGCTATCTGACATCAATGGTCAAACTGCCGTATTTTTTGTGCTTGTCGTTGCCGCTGCTGAAGTTGTTGTGGGGCTTGGAATAATTGTGTCCATCATGCGCCGCCGCAGCGATGCCACGGCCGATGATCTTTCGGTACTGAAGGGATAACGCAGATGCTCGAGAACGCATGGCTTATTCCGGCTCTTCCGCTCGCTGGATTCATCATCATTTTCTTATTTGGCCGTCGACTTGGTGAGCCGCGTGCCGGAGTTTTGGCCACCCTGATGACAGCAGGCTCTTTCGTGGTCACGGTTGGTGTGTTTTTTGCGTTGCTCTCGCGAGCATCTGAGGATCGTCATCATGTTGTCACGTTGTTTACATGGCTGCCAGTTGGCTCATTGCATATTGACATGGCGATATTGATTGATCCGCTCAGCGTCACGATGGCGCTCTTCATCACCGGAATCGGCGCACTCATTCATTTGTATGCCATCGGATACATGCACGGAGACCCAAAGTTTTCAAAGTTCTTTTTGTATCTCAACCTCTTTATTTTTTCAATGTTGATGTTGGTCCTTGGTGAGAACCTGTTGGTCACCTTCTTGGGCTGGGAAGGTGTCGGTGCGTGTTCGTATTTCTTGATTTCTTTCTGGCACACACGAGATTCCGCAGCAACCGCAGGCAAGAAGGCGTTCGTCACCAATAGGGTCGGTGACTGGGGTGTGATGATTGCGATGTTCATGGCTTTTTCGGCTGTCGGAACATTGTCGTACTCGGGAATCAATGAAGCTGCCGAGTCTGGTCAGCTTGCAGCGGTCACAGCAACAGGTATTGCGCTCATGTTATTTATCGGAGCATGCGGAAAGAGCGCACAACTCCCGCTGTATCTGTGGTTGCCAGACGCCATGGAAGGGCCAACCCCTGTGTCGGCACTTATCCATGCCGCGACGATGGTGACATCTGGCGTGTTTTTGATGACACGAATGAATCCTGTGCTGCACGTGTCGTATCACTGGGTTATGACAATCATCGCAGTGGTCGGAGCGGCGACTGCGTTATTTGCAGCAACAGTTGCGGTTGCTCAAACAGATATCAAAAAAGTGCTGGCCTATAGCACGGTGTCACAACTCGGGTTTATGTTCTTGGCAATCGGATCAGGTGCGTATGTTGCAGCAATTTTCCATATGGTCACGCACGCTTTCTTCAAGGCACTGTTGTTCTTGGGCTCTGGTGCGGTCATCCACGGAATGCATCACCAACAAGACATGCGCAAGATGGGGGCGTTACGCAAGGTGATGCCCATCACGGCGATGACTTTTATTGTTGGCTGGTTAGCAATTGCTGGAGTTCCGCCATTTGCAGGCTTTTGGTCAAAAGACGAAATCTTGTTGTATGTCTACGCCAATAATCGTGGGCTCTATTTGGTCGGAGTAGTCACTGCATTGTTGACGGCGTATTACATGACCCGACAAGTGATCATGGTGTTTTACGGAGAAGCACGCTGGCATGACCAGAGTGAAGAACATGGCGCTCACGGAGACGCGACTCCGCATGAAAGTCCATGGATCATGCTGGCTCCGCTTGTTGTGCTCTCTGGCTTAGCGATTGGTGGTGGATTACTGCAGTTACCGTTTTCTTCGAAGACACATTTCTTAGAGCATTGGCTTGAACCGGTGATCGAAAGTGGAGAACGCAATATCGACGGAACATGGGCAAGCGACAATAAGTATTTGCTCTTGCTTGTAGCCGTGGTCATTGCGTGTCTGGGTATTGCTGGCGCGATCGCGGTCTATGCCAAGAAAAAAGCACCGGCACTTGAGCCAGCGATATTGGCGAATGGCTGGATGTATGACTCAAGTGTCTCGCGTTTTATGGGTGGTCCTGGTCGAGCAGCGTTTAGTGGTGTGGCACGCTTTGATGCAGGTGTCGTGGACGGTGCTGTCAATGGAGTCGCTCGCGTTGTTGGGTCAACGAGTAACGCACTTCGAAAAGTGCAAACAGGGTTTGTTCGTTTTTATGCAGCCATCTTGGGTCTTGGTGTTGTGGTGCTGCTGGCGTGGTTCTTGTTGCGGGGAGTGCTCTGATGCCCGAACAGATTTCTTTCCCGATTCTGACTGCAATTGTTTTTCTGCCGATTATTGGCGCATTACTTGTGACGCTCTTAAGCGACCGTCGTCCAGAATGGGTAAAACTGTGCGCCATATTATTCAGCGTCGGAACTGGCGCACTGTCGCTTTGGGTGTTGGCATCATTTAAGTCGAGTAACGCTGATTTTCAGTTTGTCTCTCAACATGACTGGATCAAGGCATGGGGAATTTCGTGGCATCTTGGAGTTGACGGTATTTCACTCTTCTTGGTGGTCTTGACAGGAGTCCTGTTTCCACTTGTGATTCTTGGCATCGACCCCCACCACGATCAGAAGCGTTATTTCGCATGGCTGTTGTTGCTTGAGGCAGGAGTGATGGGAAGTTTCTTGAGCCTCGACCTTGTGCTCTTCTTCTTGTTCTTTGAAATTGTTCTGGTTCCTATGTATTTCTTGATTGGTGGTTGGGGCTATGACAATCGTGTCTACGCAGCAACAAAGTTTTTCTTGTTCACAATGTTTGGTTCGGCTTTTATGTTGGTGGGCATTGTTGCCACGGCTGCGCTTGCGCGACACGATGTCGGGTACCTCACTTTTGACCTTGTGACGTTGGCTGAACACGCATCATTTGCGACCAACACTGGCCGATGGTTGTTCTTTTCGTTTGCTATTGCATTCGCCGTAAAAGTGCCATTGTTTCCATTTCATACATGGCTTCCAGATGCGCATACACAAGCGCCGACCGGAGGCTCGGTCATTCTTGCCGGAGTCATGCTGAAATTGGGCACGTACGGTTTCTTGCGATTTGGCTTGTATTTGTTTCCAGAAGCAGCGGTGTGGGCTAGACCGCTCTTTTTGACCTTGGCGACAATCGGAATCGTCTATGGCGCAATCGCGGCAACGATGCAAACAGACCTGAAGCGACTCGTGGCGTATTCGTCAGTAGCACACCTTGGTTTTATCGTGCTCGGAATATTCGCCATGACATCTCAGGCCATCACCGGCAGTGTTGCGCAGATGATTAACCATGGTGTGTCAACCGGTGCATTGTTTTTGTTGGTTGGGATGATCTATGAGCGTCGCCATACGCGTGAGATTTCTCAATTGCGTGGTATCCAAAAAGTTGCTCCAATTTTTGCGGCTGCATTCACAGTTGTGATGTTGTCCTCGATTGGTGTTCCGGGTCTGAACGGCTTCGTCGGAGAGTTCTTAGTATTAATCGGTTCGTTCCAGACAGCGCGTTGGTGGACAATCATCGCTACGACTGGTGTCATTCTGGCGGCACTGTATTTGTTGTGGGCATATCAGCGCGTGTTTCATGGTGAACCAGACGAAGAAAATTCCACATTTGCAGAACTCAAACTGCGCGAAGGAATGGTTTTGATGGTTTTCATCGGCATCATTGGGTTTACTGGTTTGTATCCAAAACCAATGCTTGAACGCATCGAACCAAGCGTGGACAAATTGATCGAGCACGTTGTATCGCACAGTGACTTCATGCCACCGGCAGAAATAATGCCACCGGCAGAAATAATGCCACCAGAAGAAATGGAGCTCGAAAAGTGAACGCTCTATTTGCCGAGAATCTTGTTGGTCCATCAATCAGTTGGATGGGTATTAGTCCACTACTTGTGCTCCTTGGTGGCGTGTGTGTGCTGTTGCTGCTTGGTTCGATTGCGCCACGTTGGCCAAAAGGTTCATACTGCCTTTTCACTGTCGTCGTATCACTCGCAACGGCAATGGCGGCGATGCTGCAGTGGCATGATGTCACAAAAAATGGCCCAAAGATGCTCATTGCTGACGCCGTAGCACTCGATCATTTTGCGTTACTTGCAACAATCGCCATCGCCATCTCTATCGCTTTAGTTTCTCTTATTACCGATGACTATTTGCGTCGAGAAGACTACGACGGCCCAGAAGTGTATGCCTTGTATCTCACTGCGGCAATTGGTGGCGTTGTCATGGCGTCATCAAATGATTTGATTGTGCTGTTCTTGGGACTCGAAACGCTCAGCCTTTCGCTCTATCTTTTGGCAGCAAGCCACCGTAAGCGAGCGGAGAGCCAAGAGGCTGGTCTGAAGTATTTTGTTCTCGGCGGATTTTCGTCTGCATTTTTCTTGTACGGAATTGCATTGACATACGGTTCAACTGGCAGCACAAATCTTTCAAAAATTGCGTCTGCGCTGTCAGGTGACAGTCCTTTTAGTCAGATAGATGCGATGTTGCTGGTCGGCATCGGACTGATGTTGGTTGGTCTTGCGTTTAAAGTTAGCGCTGTTCCGTTCCATGTCTGGACGCCAGATGTTTATGAAGGAGCACCGTCGCCAGTCACCGCCTTTATGGCATCTGCCGGAAAAATTGCGTCATTCGCTGCGCTATTGCGCGTACTTGTGGTGGCATTCCCGACACGCATTGATGACTGGCGTCCAGCGATCTGGGTTCTTGCAGTTCTCACATTGTTGGCTGGTTCGATTCTTGCGGTCGTGCAGACAAACGTCAAACGAATGCTCGCATTTTCTTCAATCAGCCACGCCGGATTTTTGTTGGTGGGCGTAGAAGCGGCTGGACATGTCGGTGACAAAGATGCGTTGGCGGCAGTGCTGACATATTTGTTGTTGTACGCAGTGCTTGTGATTGGTTCATTTGCTGTCGTCACTGTGGTTGCGGGTAAAGGCGACAGTCACACCACGCTTGATGATTTCCGCGGATTAGGCAAACGGCGTCCAGCAATGGCCTTGGCGCTCACAGTGTTTTTATTGGCCCAAGCGGGCATGCCTGCCACCAGTGGTTTCATTGCCAAGTTTGGAGTCATCAAAGCAGCAGCCGAAGTGCAATCGTATTCAATTGCAATTATTGCGATGTTGGCCGCCGTGATTGCGGCGTTTTTGTATCTGCGAATCATGGTGAGCGTGTGGCTCGCTGATTCAACAGATGACACAAAACTCGCTGTCCCAACTGGTGCCGGAATAGCCATTACATTGGCCGCAGTATTTACGATCGTTGTTGGCGTGTATCCGGGCTGGTTGCTCGATGCCACTCGTATGGTGTCAAACCTCGCGACAATTGCAGTGCAAGCAGTAGACCCTGCAACTCAGACTCCTGCCGGGTAGACCAACCCTCTAGGCGCGAATAATTACTTCGCCTGATTAATCAGTGCATCAAATAAAGATTGCTGTACAGGGTCTTCGTCTGCAGTTTTTTCGGGATGCCACTGAACTCCCAACACCCAACTCGCACTGCGGTGTTCGACTGCTTCGATAGTGCCATCTGATGCTCGACCGACACACACAAGATCTGGCGCAACAGATTTGATTGCCTGGTGATGCCATGATGCCCCGTTTGATGTTCTGCCGTTCAATGCTTGCGAGAGGCGGGTATTCGGAACTACTTCTACTTCGTGCAAGCGCCCGCTGTGGTCAGCGCTGTTTTCAAGATGCTGAATCAAGGTTCCGCCAAGTGCCACATTGAGAACTTGAGCACCGCGACAGATTGCTAGAACTGGTTTATCGAGTGCAATCGCCGCAAGAAGAACAGCAATTTCGAATTGGTCAAGAGAATTATCAATGCCGTAGCATTCGTCTTGTTTGTCCTCGCCGTAGAGAGATGGATCAACGTCTCCGCCACCCATGACAAGAACTCCATTGCACCGCGTCAATGTGGCGTTGATGACATTTGCATCAAGGGTGGGCGGCATGAGCAGAGGTACGCCACCTGCTCGATGGACAGCATCAATATAGAGTTGACCACCCGCAGCAACTGGCGTACTAAAAGTAGATGCTTTTTTATCGAATCGCGCCAAGAGCGCGATACAAGGTGCGTTCATCGGCCAGAAATTTTCTGCACGGTGTAGCCAGCATCTTGAGCAGTAGTAATAATTTTTGATTCTTGTTCTGGTCCGCGAATTTCTAGTACCACCTGTACTCCCGTTTCGCGAACATGCAGGTCTACTCCGTCTCGCACGTGTTCTACTTCGATCAGATTGGCCCCGGCTTGGGCAAACAATGTCAGCAACCGCGCGAGCCCACCTGGCCTGTCAGGGATTCGTACAAACAAAATGAGTCGGCGCCCCGCGTCAGTTTCGTGTCGACGGATGAGTGCTGGAACAACTCCTAGATCAACGTTTCCGCCCGACAGCACTGCACATGTTGTTCCGAGTTCGGATGGCTTGACAACACCACTTAGTAATGCAGCGACTCCGACTGCGCCACCACCTTCGACGTATAGCTTGGCACGTTCTAGCAGTATGAGCATCGCGTCAGCAATGTCGTCTTCTTGCACTATCACTATGTCGTCGACGTAACGCTCAATCAATGGCCGTGTAATTTCGCCAGGTTTTTTTACTGCGATTCCGTCTGCGAGTGTGGCAATTGGTCCGTCCGAAACTTGAAGACCTGCGTACGGTGCGCATGCAGCAACCTGTACTCCGATAATGCGAATCTTTGGGTTGTATTCTTTGAGCACAACAGCAACACCACCCGTGAGCCCGCCGCCGCCGAGTGGAATAAGTACGCATGACAAGTTTGCGATGTCTTCGATGAGTTCAAGGCCGAGTGTTCCTTGTCCGGCAACCACACTTGCATCGTCGTAAGGATGACAAAACGCCATGCCAGTTTCTTGAGCGCGATGTTGGGCTTGGGCAACGGCTATGTCGAGAGTGTCGCCGCTCTCAATAATCGTGGCGCCGTATCCGCGGCATGCATCAATTTTGGCAAGCGATGCGCCAGTCGGTACAAAAATTTCGCACGGGACACCGTGATGTCTGGCAGCAAATGCCAATGCTTGAGCGTGGTTGCCAGCGCTACCGGCAGTGACTCCATTTTTGGCGGCATCACCGAGTGATGCCATTTTATTGAGCGCGCCACGAATCTTAAACGACCCTGTGCGCTGCAGATTTTCTGCCTTTAAAACAATTTTCCCGCCACACAGATCGGACAGCGCTGCTGACTCAGTGACAGGAGTGTGTTTGACAAGACCCCGACCCACGACACGGGCGGCCACGGATGACGCAGTAGTAATAGGCAAAGTGGTCACGCATCATCTACGGTACTTGTCGTGCGGGCACTTCTTGTGGCGAATATCACCGAGGCCGATGCGGGCTTTATCGGGCAATCATTACGCCTGCGTGGTTATGCCTTTACCGAAGTCTTGCGCGAGCACCACGAGCAATGGGCGTCTGAGGTTGATGACCTCGTTGACAGAGCCGACCTCGTGCTCTCGTTGGGCTCGAATTGGAGCGCCTATTGGCCAGAAGTTGCGGCCAGCGTGGAGGCCGAGGCCACATTGTTGCGCAGGGCTCACGATCAGGGTGTGCCGATCTTAGGAATCTGCTTTGGCGCTCAGATGCTGGCGCATGCTCTCGGGGGTCGGGTTTTTGTGGCCCCAGAGCCAGAGATGGGATGGTGCTCGGTGCAGGCTTCTGACCCGCAAAGCCTTGCTGGGACTGTATTAGCGGGGGAATGGATGCAGTGGCATGGGGACACATTTGAGCCTCCAGCCAACAGCGAGATCTTGGCCAGCAGTGACCGCGCTGTGCAGGCCTTCAGGATCGCAAAGTGTCTGGCCCTGCAGTTTCATCCTGAAGCCACCGAATCGGTGGTGTCTCAGTGGTCGGCAGGTCAAGGTCAGTGCGAGTTGATCAGCGCCGGAGTCGACCCTCAAGATTTGCTGACTCAGACCCGGATCAAGGTTGTTGATGCTCAAGAGCGCTGCGATGGGTTGGTGAGTTGGTTTTTGGCAGACGTTGCCGGTCGTCCAACAACGCACAAAAGCACATACTAGAGACACTGATGTGGAATGCGATTCACGCGAAGTTGTTGTCTGGATTGGGCTAGGTAGTAGTTTCGTATCCGATGTCTCAGTTCTTGCGCTCCTATCTCACGGTTGTGTGGTTTGGTTTGGCAGCCTTTTTGGTGGCCTCATTGTTGCTCGGAATCTCGGCACTGTTGCGCCCAAATAATCCGACCCCAGAAAAACTTCTGTCGTACGAAAGTGGAGTCGATCCCGTCGGCGACGGATGGTCTCAAAGTCAGATTCGGTACTACGTGTTTGCATTGTTGTTCGTGATTTTTGACGTAGAAGCAGTGTTTATTTTTCCGTGGGCAACACAACTTGAGCGGTATGGCGGCTTTGGATTAATCGAGATGGCAGTGTTCGTGGCGATCTTGGTGTTGGGTCTTGTCTACGCATGGCGCAAGGGTGTCTTGCGATGGGTATAGGTCGGGGAGTAATTCACTGATGGGACTCGTAGACCGTGGGCGTTTGCCCAAACCACTGACGCAACTCTTCAACATGGGGCGCTCATACAGTTTGTGGGTGTATCAATGGGGCTTGGCATGTTGTGCCATCGAGATGGGTGCGGCATTTGGTTCGCCGCGCTATGACGTGATGAGACTCGGCGTGATTCCACTTCCGGCAAGTCCGCGTCAAGCAGACCTTGTGGTGATTTCCGGAACAGTGACAGACAAGATGGCGCCAGTCATCAAGCGCTTGTACGAACAAATGCCTGAACCAAAATATGTCATCTCAATGGGAAGTTGTGCCAACTGCGGAGGTCCGTATTGGGATAGTTACTCCGTCACAAAAGGAATCGATCAGATTATTCCAGTTGATGTGTATGTGCCTGGTTGCCCACCACGACCCGAAGCACTTCTTGAGGGCATTGTGATGTTGCAACAGCGCATCAAGAACGAAGACATGGGTGCAAGGTGGCGTGGCGAAGGTTCGCAGCCGATGGCTCTTGCCCAAAGTGCAAAACAAGCAGTAAAAAAGCAAGTTGTTGATGGCGAATCCGCCGAACGAGGAGGAGTTCCAGTTGTCGTTGACC
>JAEMRC010000110.1 GCA_016463545.1 Ilumatobacteraceae bacterium | reverse complement strand
AGGAGATCTGGTCGTATCCCGTCAAATCAATGGTGGGCGAGACCGTGAAGCAATGCACCCTTAGTGAGCGAGGTATTTCGGGCGACCGAATTTGGGCGGCAAGAGATCTCGAGCGTGGCGGTATTCGTGGTGCTAAAAAAATTGGTGGACTGATGCGCCTGACGGCTCGCAATCTTGACTCATCCGTGGGTCTTGTTGAGATTACGTTGCCAGATGGTTCAACTGTGCGCACAGATAATGCGAGTGTTCATCAAATTGTGAGTGCAGCAATTGAGCATCCAATTATTTTGGAAAAATTACGCAACGCCGATGATCTCGAGCATTTTCGTCGTGGTGCGCCAGACAGCGAGAACATGATGGACGAGTTGCGCGCAGTGTTCGGTCGAGTAGATGACGAGCCATTGCCGGACTTCTCAAATTTTCCGCCAGAAATCATGGAGTTTGAATCACCACCAGGGTCGTACTACGACGCGTGGCCTTTGATGGTAATGACAACGTCAGCGTTGCGCAGTCTGGCAAAAGCAGTGCCTGATTCAAATATGGATGTTCGACGTTTTCGACCAAGTCTGGTGATCGATACCGGCGATGCGGATGGACATCCTGAATTTTCATGGAAAGGAAAACATGCGACGATCGGCACTGCTCGTATTGAATTTCTTGATGCATGCCCGCGATGCGTCATGGTGACACGAGACATCAACGAAGCAATTCCTGCCGACAGAAATGTTCTCAGACACATCGTGCGTGATCTCAATCAAAACGTGGGTGTGTACGCTCGCATCACTCAGCCAGGATCATTTGATGCTGGCGACGTGATGTCGTTTGTATAAGAACTAGGCGTGCTGGCTACTGACGGAGACGACTTCGCCTGTCATATAACTTGAATAGTCACTCGCCAGAAAGACAATGACGTTGGCGATTTCCCATGGTTCTGCTGGTCGACCAAACGCTTCGCGTTGAGACAACTCATTAAGTAATTCGTCATTCGTGACCTTGGCCAAGAATGCATGCATTGCAATCGATGGAGCAACGGCATTGACGCGCACTCCATGAGCAGCGGCCTCCATTGCCGTTGCGCGCGTCAGCGCCATAACGCCTGCTTTGGCTGCGGCGTAGTGGGCCTGTTCGACCTGCGCGCGCCAACCCAATACGGACGAATTATTAACGATGACACCAGACCCACGCGGATACATATGGTTGAGCATTGCTCGTGTCATGCGAAATGTCCCGGTAAGTGTGACATCTAGAACTACTGACCATTGTTCGTCGGTCATCTCGTGTACCTGTGCGCTGCCACCAAGACCAGCATTGTTGACCAAAATATCAATACCACCAAGATGTATCGCTGCTTCGCGCACAAGTCGCTGCACGTCATCTTCATTAGTGACGTCACAGGCGATGCCGTGCACTCCCAGTTCAAGAGCAGTTTCGGCAAGCCGACGTTCGTGTTTGTCGCTGATCACAACGCGAGCGCCTTCTTCGACACACTTACGCGCTGTTGCTGCGCCGATTCCGGTTCCGGCTGCTGCAGTAATCAGAACCCCTTTGCCTGCCAGGAGTCCGTGCCCCGGAACATATGTTGGCGGCGTTGTCATGTTGGCTCCTTTGGTAGTCCAAGTACTCGTTCACCGAGAATATTGCGCTGAACTTCGTTTGACCCACCGTAGATGGTGTCAGCCCGCGTGAAAAGAAATAGTTTTTGCTCAAGTGAGTATTGCGAATCAGACATGACGGTGCTCTCGACTCCGAGGACATCCATTGTTAATTCACCTAAGTCGCGGTGCCATGTTCCCCAAAATAACTTAGAGATACTGGCTTCTGGTCCGGGCACGCCTCCCGACATTGAGCGCAGGGCGTTCCATTTCATGAGTTGCATTCCAATCCAGGATTGCACCACACGCTGACGAATAACTGGCCGCGTGAGCGCACTGTTTGAACGAGCAAGAGCAATGACATTGTCGAGTTCACGCTCAAAACCCACTTGTTGAGCCAATGTACTTATGCCGCGCTCGAGTCCGAGTAGCCCCATCGCCACAGACCAACCGTTTCCGGGCGTGCCAACCACCATGTCGATTCCGGTGCGCGCGTTCGTGAAAAATGTTTCGTTGAATTCGCCACCGCCTGTTATCTGCACAATTGGCCGAACTTCAACTCCTGTTTGATCCATTGGCACAAGTAAAAAAGTCAGTCCCTTGTGTCGCTTGGAGTCTTGCTCAGTTCGCACAACGACAAAACACCACTGACTGACATGTGCGAGCGAGGTCCAAACTTTTTGGCCATTGATGATCCATTCATCGCCGTCTAGTTGCGCCTTGGTCTGAACATTTGCAAGATCACTGCCAGCGTTGGGCTCGCTATAACCCTGACACCATCGCTCGTCACCGCTCAGAATGCCAGGTAAGAACCGTGTGCACTGTTCGGGTGTTCCGTATTCGATCAGTGTTGGTCCGAGCAGATGCTCGCCCATGTGATTGACACGAGCAGGAGCTTGGGCGAGTGTGTATTCCTGCGCCCAAATCATTTGCTTGCTCACGGATGCTCCGCGACCTCCGAATTGTGTTGGCCAACCGAGGCCGATCCAACCAGCATGACCAAGTGTTTTTTCCCAGGCAACACGAATATCAAAACCAATGTCTTCATCTCCAGGACCACCGCGACCTTTTAATTCTGCAAATTTGCCCACAACGTTGTCGTGAAGCCACGTTTGAGCGAGTTCACGAAACTCTTCGTCGCTATCAGGAAGCACATCCAAAAAAGTCATATAGGTCGGGCTACGCGTTTGGCTTGTCTTTGGCCGCCGCGGCAATTCGTTGATCTTCAACAGTTTTCAAGAACGGCAACTCTTCGAAACCAACCACACTGTCGATGCTTTCCTCGATCTCTTCTGGAGTCCAGCGACCATTTTTGTACATGGCACGCTGTTCTTTTGGTTGACTCCACACTGCAATCTTGCCGCCTACAACTGTGTAGACCTGTCCAGAGATGTGCTTTGCTTTGTCGCTCAGCAAGTACACGACCATCGGTGAAACATCTTCTGGGTCACCGATTTCTTTAAGTGTGGTCGGAACATTTGCAGACATGCGTGTGCGGGCAACAGGGGCAATCACATTGGAGCGCACGCCGTAGCGATGCAGGCCAACGGCTGCTGAATAGTTGAGCGACACGATTCCGCCCTTAGCTGCTGCGTAGTTCGGTTGTGACACTGATCCAAGCGCCCACACGCCAGACGTAAAGCCAATGAGTGATCCGCCACCTTCTTGTTTGCGCATCACTGCAGACGCAGTGCGATACATCGTGAAGGTTCCCTTGAGATGCACGCGCACAACATCGTCCCATTCATTTTCTTCCATATTAAAAAGCATCCGCTCACGCAAGATTCCGGCAACACATACAACGCCATCTATGCGTCCACCTGCTTCAAGAGCTGCTGCAACGACTGCTTGTGCTCCGGCCATTGTGCTGATGTCGCTAGCCACGGCAACCGCGCGACCCCCAAGAGCGATGATTTCGTCGACGACTGATTGGGCGATCTCGCTGCTGGGTTCTGAACCATCCATAGATACGCCAAAGTCGGCAACGACCACGATGGCACCAGCCCGGGCGCAGTCCAAGGCGACGCATCGACCGATTCCGCGACCTCCTCCGGTGACGGCAACGACTTTGTCTTGTAGGTATCCAGACACGAGAACTCCTTACTTACTAGTGGTTTATTAGTGATTTATTAGTGATTTATGTGGGAAGATAATACAGAACTACAACCGACGCATCTCCGGTGAACTATTGCGCAAAGACTTGTGAAATAGGGTTTCTGATGAGGCGTCAGAAACTAAAGTATCATAATCTTGACGAAATTCATCAGGTCAGTAGCAGGCTCGCCCAATATGGCGACACGATAAGTAGGGGTGTGTATGTATCTCGCAGAGACGCCAGATCAACAAGCAATGCGCAAGGAGCTGCGAGAGTACTTTGCAGCGATGCTCACTCCTGAGTTGCGTGCCGCCGTGGGCGAAACAGGTGCGAGCCCCGAACCATTTCGCGATGCAATCCGTAAGATGGGCAAAGACGGCTGGCTTGGGCTTGGATGGCCAAAAGAATTCGGTGGACAGGGTCGTCCTGCGACGGATCAGTTTTTATTATTCGACGAAGTACAAAGAGCGCGTGCACCATTTCCGTTTGTCACTGTAAATACCGTTGGTCCCGCAATTATGGCGTATGGACGCGATGATCAAAAAGCCAAATACTTACCCGGAATCCTTGCGGGAGAAATCAACTTTGCTATTGGATACACCGAACCAGAGGCCGGCACCGACCTTGCAAGTTTGCGAACATCTGCAGTGCTTGACGGCGATGAATGGATTATTAATGGCAACAAGGTGTACACATCTGGAGCAAATCAGGCTGATTACATCTGGTTGGCTTGTCGAACAGATCCTGATGCTCCTAAGCACAAAGGAATCAGCATCATTATCGTCCCGACAGCATCATTGGGTTTTTCTTGGACTCCCATTGTGACGGTCGGAGACGTCATGACAACTGCCACCTATTACAGCGATGTTCGTGTCCCGAAAAATAATGTGGTTGGCGAAATCAATGGCGGCTGGAAACTCATTACTGCGCAACTTAATCACGAGCGAGTTGGGCTCGCAGCCCTCTCTGGATTAACCGCGCGTCTTGTTGAGGATGTCACTGACTGGGCCAAAGTCACAAAGTCAGGCGGAATAAACAATGAGATGATGATCGATCTGCCTTGGGTGCAGATGGACATCGCTAAATCTCACGCTCTGCTCGATGCAACGCGTTTGATGACATGGAAACTTGTCAAGGCAGTAAGCGACAACACGCTCGGACCAGCGGAGGCGTCTGTTGTCAAGGTATTTGGTACCGAAAAGGCAGTAGAGGTGTATCGCATTCTGCAAGGCATTCTTGGTCCAACGGCTCATGTCAAAGAAGGCTCTCAAGGTGCGATGTTGCACGGAGAAGTGGAGCGCGCGGCTCGCGCAGCACAGATCAACACCTTTGGTGGTGGCGTCAACGAAGTAGGACGACAGTTAGTTGCTAGTGCTGGTCTTGGACTGGTGTTGTCTGCGCGGTAAGCGCACACACAAGGGGAGCACTGCTGACGAAGCGTCGCAGTACAACGACTAGAGCCGTTGCAAAATAGTTGCGGTGCTGACAGCACCACCACAGCACATTGTGATGAGAGCAAACTCTTTGTCACTGCGCTCCAGTTCGTGAAGTGCAGTGGTGATCAGGCGCGCACCAGTGGAGCCAACAGGATGTCCCAGAGCGATTGCGCCACCGTTGACATTGACCTTATTGACGAGTGCTTCTTCGTCGACGTTGTACACCCTGGCCCACGACAACACAACTGACGCAAATGCCTCATTGATTTCGACAATGTCAATATCGTTCATTGTCATTCCGGTCATCTCAAATACTTTGCGCGTTGAATCGACTGGTCCGTCAAGGTGATAATACGGATCGCTGCCGACTAAGCACTGTGCCACCATGCGCGCTCGCGGACGGAGTCCCTCTGCTCGTGCACGTGCTTCATCCATCCACAACACCGCAGCAGCACCATCACTGATTTGGCTTGAGTTGCCAGCCGTATGCATACCTTCTGGCATGACTGGCTTGAGAGCGGCAAGTTTTTCTGCAGTTGTTTCGCGCAGGCCACCGTCACGACTGATGGTCTGAACATTGCCGCCTGCATCAATTACGTCGACCGGAATAATCTCTCGTTCGAATCGGCCTTCTTCTGTTGCGCGAATTGC
>JAEMRC010000109.1 GCA_016463545.1 Ilumatobacteraceae bacterium | reverse complement strand
GATGCAAATTCGCTGAGTGCTGGAGGCACACCGTGCACCTGTTGGTATGCAACACCTACTGCGTTGTCGCCAATAAATGGCGCGCGCCCGGCAACCATCTCATACATCACCACACCGAGCGAATAAATATCGCTTCGTGGGTCGGGCTGCGAACCTTGTGCTTGTTCGGGAGAGAGGTATGTGGCTGTGCCCATCACCGAGCCAGTTTGTGTGAGGCCATCTTCAACTGCCGAGCCAAGTGCACGAGCAATACCAAAGTCAGCAACTTTCACTTGACCGGTGGAGCCAATCAAAATGTTTCCTGGCTTGATGTCGCGGTGCACCACACCGTTGTCGTGGGCAAAACCTAAGGCACTTGCAATATCTACCGCTATGTCGCATGCCTGCCTTGCAGTCAGGCGCAACTTTTCTTTCAGGATGCTTGCAAGTGTGCGTCCCTGCACAAACTCCATTGCAATGAAATAGGTGTTGTTGACCTTGCCCCAGTCATACACCGCAACGATGTTTGGATGAGTGAGACCAGCAGCAGATTGGGCTTCTCGGCGAAAACGCTCGACAAAGTTTGGGTCATTGGCGTACTCAGGAAACAACACCTTGAGCGCCACAGGACGATCAAGCAGTAGGTCATGTGCCAAAAACACCTCGGCCATGCCGCCGCGACCAACGCTGCGCTCGACGCGGTAACGATCGTTGACAATAGGCATATTGCTAACCATGTGTATTAACCATGTCTATCAACCATTTGCTTTCACTACTGCGTCAACTTTTTTGAGATACGTACGGGCTTTGTCAACCGAATCAAATCGCTGCATGCTGTCTATCTCGCGCTGAAACGCAGACTGCATTGAATAGCGTTTCGTGGTCGAAACTTCAACAACCGTGGGTTTAATCCACAGCAACCCACCAGGCTGGCCTTTGTAAATAGCAATTGTTGCCGACGATGAAGAGCTGGTGAAGGCAACAAAATACCCACTGCGTTCGTGGCGAAGTGCAACAAACCCGCTTATGCAGAGCACAACTACGACGACCATCGCAAGAACTCGCTTTTTGCTTGCCGCAGGAGTTTCTGGCACCACCGTGTCGATGCTGGTGTTGATGTTTGCATCAACAATGATCACGGTGATGTTGTCGCGTCCACCATGACGTTTTGCGGCAGTGACCAAGCGCTCGGCAACATTCTGCGGCGCGCTGCGTTCTTGCATCAGTTCAGTGATCTCGTCAAGCGGCACTTCGTCTACAAGTCCATCGCTACACAACATAAAGCGGTCACCATCAAACATTGGGATTGTCCACGTATCGACAGACACTTGCGCGTCAATACCGAGTGCGCGTGTAACGATATTGCGACGCGGATGGGTGCGCGCCTCATCAACTGTCAGCAGACCTTCAGTAACAAGCTCTTGTACATATGAGTGATCAACACTCAGTTGTCGCAATTCTCCGGCTCGCAAGAGATATGTGCGCGAGTCACCAACATTGGCGATCACTATTTGCGACGGTTGGTCAATGTTTTCAGTGGGTGCAAGCAGAGCAGCGGCAGTCAGTGTCGTACCCATTCCGCGCCGGTCGGTAGTTGCTGTTGCTGATGCATAGATCGCACTGTTGAGGTCGCGAACTACTTGTGCAAATGCCTCGGCCGAAGCAACACCATTGAGCGCAACGCCCCGCAGATGCTCGATCGCCATCGCACTCGCAACTTCGCCAGCATTGTGCCCACCCATGCCGTCTGCAACAGCAAACAGATTCTGTTCTGCGATGTGGGCGTCTTCGTTTTGACCTCGCAAATTGCCGGTATCAGTGGAGGCACCAATAGCAAGAGTCAACATGGCACCAACAGGCAACTATGCCTGCTCAAATTGCAGTTGCAACGATCCAAGCGCAATGAGTTGTCCGTGACTCAAAGGTGTTGGTTCGGTAATCAGCACACCATTCACTTTTGTGCCGTTCGTGCTACTGAGGTCTTCAATAGTCCATCCATTGTCTCCAGCACGAAACCGTGCATGAACACGGCTGATGTTGCTGTCGGCAATCACAATGGTGCACGAAGCCTGGCGCCCAACAGTGACAAGATCTCCCTCGAGTATGTGGCGCGAACCATCGGCCATCAAAACCGAGTACTGATGAGCAGGGGGGATGCTTTGGGGGGCAGGACGTTCGGTGGCGGTCGGTTTGGCAACAGCGACAGCGACAGCGACAACGCATGATCCAACTTGTACCGCCACGTCTTCTACAAGTACGACTTCGGCTTCGCCCGAAAGCGAGTAGCCCTCAAATTTGGCATGATTGTCAATTGCCTGTCGCAGTTCGCTCATGAGAGGTTTGATTGCATCACTGAGCGCACCTAGATCGTTCTTGTGCAGACCGATCGTGTACCGATGTCCAATCTGGTTGACCCCAGATTGCGCTTGCTCGTCCATCAGAGCAATCACTTCTCGACCAATCTCAATCGGTCGAATTCCATTGCGTCGCGTGCGTGTTAACACTCCACCATTCTACGCCCTGTTGCACATGTCAACGCGTTCGGCATCGCTGGCATTGGCAACGCCAGCCGCAACACCTTCAAGTGCAGCAAATGGTCCACATTTATGTGGTGTAATCCACACGTGCACCATTGGTGAACCATCTGTTTCAATGAAGCCAAATCGGCAAGTGCCCTGCGAGTCGGTAACGCCAACTACGCGCATAGCGCCATTCACATTGAGCCAGCACAAATTGGTATGAACATGCCATTGCATCAAACCCCCGGCGTAATCCACCAGTGTTTTGTCGTTAATGGGAGTTCCTTTATCGGCCATAAACATTGCCGACACCAAGGTTCTCACTCCACCGCGCACCTCGTAGACCAACGACTCTGGCGCAGCGGTGTCGAGCACGCGGCCATCATTGAGCAGTGTCCACTTCACAAAGTGCTCAAAGCCCGTAGCACCATCACCAATGGAGGTGTATCCATCGGCCATAGCCACAGCAACTTCTGCATACTTTGGTAGGTCGCGCTGCGTTGCTTGGATGAGCGCAGTTGCTCGTGCAGATTGTTCTGGGGAAACGCCGTCAATTCCGGCGAAGTCAATGGGCGCTGCAGGGTCATATGGTCGTGGCCAACCCGAAGCAGCAGCTGCAGCTTGCGCTGATGTCAACGCGTGTGGATGGGTGTCGGCAGTGACCGCTTGAGTTGTCGTTGTTGTTGACCGAGAAGTCTTCGGAGCAAGGGTCGTCGTGGTTGTTGCCACAGAGGTACTCGATTGTGCCGACGAACTTGTTGTTACGTCGAGCGCCCGCACAATTGTGGTGGGCGACACGATGACCCCGTCGGCAGAGATTGACAAATTTGAATCTGCAAGTGGTACGAATTGGGCATGTCCATGCACTGTTCTGGCAACTGACAGCAATGCAAGTAATGTGAAGACACTGCACAAAGTTGCCGCATTGAATGGAGACCTTCTGTTCTTTCGTTCAAGTTGTTCTCTTCCAACGAAAAACACCGCTGCGATGGATACCGCTGCGAGTAGCGCGCCAAAGGAGTCGGCAGGCTGAGGCTTCTCTGCAATTTCCAATCCACCAATAAATGAAATACCGACAAAGCGAGTGACTATCCAACCGGCAACTGCCGCAGCGTTGACCACACAACCACTCACCAACAGCCAGCGTTGTTGATTGCTCAGAACAACAATGCCCCAACCCACTTGCAGCAACGTGAAGGCCACAAAGATGAGAGACAACGCTGGGTGCTCTGCATGTAAACCCACCGCAGTGCCGTGAATTACGCCTGCCCCAATGGATGCGTAAGCCGCCCAGCGCAAGCGTTCAGTGCTAGAAGAAGTTTGCATTACCGAGCAATAATACGGGATTTTTGTGAAATCGTAATGCCTACCTGGTTCTGTCCCTACCAACTAGAGAATATTGCTCGCTATCCATGTAGCTTTTCCACCGCCGAGTAAGCACAAGGAGATCTTCCGGGTCATCGAAAATTGATAACCGGTGTCTTCCAAAGTGAATTACTCGCACAGTAGGGGTCCATACAATTCGGTATTCCAAGCTTCTTGCTTTGCAGCAAAAATCCAAATCTGCACCATGATGTTGAAACTCTGGACTGAATCCGCCAAGGTCACGAAAGACAGATCGCTTTACAGCAAAACATGTATCGGTAACGCCACTCACAATTCTTGCCACAGCGCTGTTTCCCCAAATACCTGGGTCACGAGAAGAATTACCCCAACCAATTCGATGGGGGGTTGAGTGAAGACTGATTCCCGAACTTTCAATTCGACCGTCGTCCATTAAAATCATTGGCCCAACGATGCCAACCTGAGGGTCGATCATCTGGCCCAAAAATTGTTCGATCCATGCTGGTGTCGTGACCTTGCTGTTCTCATCCATGAAGATGATGGTTTCTCCCCGTGCATGGTCAAAACCGATGTTGCACATCTCAGAGAAACCTGCCGGTTCGGTTAAACCAACCACCGATATTCGACAACGAGAACTGTCGTCAAGTTGATCGAATGGCACCGTATATCCAGGGTGTGCATGTGGATTGTCAATCACAACGATTTCGTAGTTGTCGTAAGTTGTCATTTCGACAATGTTGGCAACGAGATGTTCGATCATTCGAACAGATGCGCCCCACACACGTGACTTAACTCCGGTGGTTGGAATGACGATGCTCACCAAGGGAGATGAAGGTATTTGCGTAAACGTGTGGCTGTAGCTTCCCGGTTGCAGTTTTGCAACTTCAGCTTTTATGCCAACGCGGTCAAAGTGCTGCTCTATTGCTCGCTGCCCAGCTTCGTATGCATATGGTTTAGCCATTGAATCACCAGAAGTTGAACCTGGTACAACTCTCCAGTGATACAACACTTCTGGAATATGAATGACTGAGCGGGCCCGTTCTATGGCGCGCAAAATCAAGTCGTAGTCCTGCGACCCATCAAATCCAGGTCGAAAGCCGCCAATGTCATTCAGGAGTGTCTTTCGAAATACCGAAAAATGACAACAATAATTTTGACCACGGAGTCGAACTAGATCAAACGGCGGTTTTGTAAACGGACCATAGTGTTGGCCCTCTGAGTTGATCTTGTCTTCATCCGTATATACATAGTCAGCATCTGGATTGGCCAATAACGTCGCGGCAACCTTCGCCAGAGCCTCAGGCGCAAGCGCGTCGTCGTGATCAAGAAGTCCAACAAATTCTCCAGCAGCCATATCAAGCGCATCTTGAGAGGCCTCAACAATGCCGCCATTTGTTTCACGAATGGCAACCCGAATGCGTGAATCTTTGGCCATCGCACGCTGCAAAATTCTCTGTACATGCTTATCGGTTGATTGATCATCAACCACACACCATTCCCAGTCGGTGAATGTCTGCTTCCTCATTGATTTAATGCATTTCAGCAGCGCATCGGCGGGTGGGTTGTACACAGGAGTCACGATGCTAAAAAAAGGCATCAGTTTGTTATCACTTTCCGCGGATATTTAAAACTCGAAGCAATAAACGCCTTGGAGTCATGAGTAAATACCCAAGCTTCCACGTGAAACTATTCAACATCAACATATTTCGGTCATGAGCCGATTTAACTTCATCTTTGGCCAACTTGAGTTGTGCTCGTAGTTCGCCCAGTTCAGCGCTAGATCCATAAACAGCGTCACATGCTGACCGGAGTTCTCGTTTGGTTGCGAGGAGTTCTTGTTTGGTTGCTTCCAGTAGATCTGAAGGATCCACCTTCGAAATTTCACTGCTGCTCATGTAATTGATCCTACTGCAGCCCCTAATGCTGGTCGGCTAGGTGCAAACACTTCACTTGATTGCTAGCGTCATACCGTCTCTCGCGCGAGTGGCGAAATGGCAGACGCGCTGGCTTCAGGTGCCAGTGTTCG
>JAEMRC010000108.1 GCA_016463545.1 Ilumatobacteraceae bacterium | reverse complement strand
ATATGTTTCTGGAATCATGGGAAGAGATGCTTCTTACTCACGGTCACCGTGGTCCTAATGAGTGGGATATGAGGTCACATTCATGGTTTACAGCGCCGGAGTTGCCGTTAGCAATGTTGGAACGGCTCAGATTTCAAACACTTAACCGTTCACCCCACGTCGCTCGTCAAGTCAATCTGGCGAATCGAGAGATACTGGTGAGTGAATTGTCTGCATTGATGTCGCATGACTCTGAGATGGTCGCTACTTTTCAATCTGGACTTGCGTCAGCAACGCTGTTCTATTCGTTGCGCGAAATGGGTAAGAGTGCCTGTATTCGCGTTATCCACGAAGCAAAGTTGGCCATGATGCAGTTAGGTGAACGAATGGTTGACAGAGGCGTGATCGCTAGTACGCAGCAGATATTTATGTTACTTGACTCAGAGTTAGATGACTTTTTACAAGATCCGTCGTCATTTGCAGAAACAATCTCCGAGCGAGACATGGCTTTTTTTGAACTTTCCCAACTTGTGCCGCCCTACATTGTCGGGCTCAAGCAAGGAGTACCACCAATTTCAAACTGGTTGAGACGAGACGCCGTGTCGGTCGTGACTCTTGCCTCGGTGGGAGACGTGCTGCAAGGCGCAGCCGGCGCTCAAGGAATTGTGACCGGAACAGCGCGTGTTATTTTGGATCCGTCTGATGCAAACGACATTCAACCCACCGATATTTTGATTGCACCCACAACAGATCCGTCATGGGCGGTGCTTTTTTTATCTGTTGCGGGTGTCGTCGTCAATATCGGAGCGGTTGCGAGCCATGCAGCCATCGTGAGCCGAGAACTTGGCATTCCGTGCGTTGTGTCCGTGATAGACGCAACTCAACGCATTGCCGATGGAGCAACGATCACGATTGATGGTTCGACGGGTTCTGTGACGATTGTGGCGCTACCCGTCAGTAATTCTTAATAGGGCATTGTCCCGCCGTCGACGGGGAAGAGGCACCCCGTCATATTGCGGGCTGCATCGGTGGCCATCAAAACTGCAACCGCGGCGACTTCTTCGACTTTGTTCGGACGCTTGAGTGCGGATTCTTGAGTGAATAATCCAATCATTGCGTCGTAGCTTTCGAGTCCCATCGCGATCGCCGACGCAGGACCAGTGTCGCGCACAATGTCGGTTTCGATCAATCCCGGCAGAATTGCATTAACGGTGATGCCAAGTGTGCCCACCTCACGAGCTACGGACTTGACAAGACCATTGACAGCGTGCTTTGTGGTGGCGTATCCAGCGATACCGGGTTTGCCAAGCTTGCCTTCAACAGACGAAGTGACGATGATGCGTCCGTAGTTGCGTGGGATCATGTGATTGAGCGCACGTCGCATACCCCAGAACACGTGATTCAGGTTCCAGTCAACTTCGAGTTTCCATTCTTCGTCTGACATTTGAGCAATCGGTGCGGTCATTAGTACTCCACCCGAGTTGAGGCAGCAAATATCCAACTGTCCGTATGTTTTAATCGTGTAGTCAATCAGTCCTTCAACAGTTGATTGCAGCGACGCGTCACCGGCATAGAAGGCTGCTCTTTTGCCAGCATTCAGTTCTGTCAGACATTGCTTGCCTTTTGCTTCATCGCGCCCATTGACGACGACTGTTGCGCCCTCCGCTAGGTAGGCCTCGGCAATGGCTCGTCCAATACTGCGAGTGCCACCAGTAATGCAGGCGATTTTCCCGTCAAGTTTTCCCATGATGTTTCTCCCGATGTGTTCTGTGTTTGTTGGCGTTGCGTGATGTGTAATTGTCTAAGTGAACTCTGATTAGTAGGGCGATGTTCCGCCATCAATTGAGATGAGTGAACCAGTGATTCCGGCACCAGCTTCAGATGCAAGAAGCACGGCGACGTTGGCGACATCTTGAACTTCATTCAGTCGCTTGACCGCTGAGTCGTTAGCAAACACCTCGAGAAGTCCCTCGTATGTCAAGCCCATTGCCTGAGCAGCACCAGGTCCGTCTTGTTTCATGATGTCTGTTTCGATGGCGCCAGGACATAGAGCGTTCACCGTGATACCAAGTGTGCCGACTTCTTGAGCGGCTGATTTCACAAGACCGTTAATGGCGTGCTTAGCAACGACGTAACTAGAAATCCCGGGCTTGCCCATTTTGCCTTCAACTGAACTCATCGCGATGATGCGACCCGAGTTATTTGGAATCATCAGATTGAGCGCAGCCCGCATTGTCCAAAAGGTGTGCCAAAAACTCCAGACCAATGCATCTTGCATTGCCTCATCGGTCATTTGAGCAATTGGTGCATAGTCACTGCCGCCACCGGCATTTGGCACCAAGATGTCAAGGCGCCCAAAATGTGCCGCAGTGCCATTTACAATCGCTTCACAATCCTCGCGCTTTTTCACATTGCCACCGATGAAGTGAATACGGTCGCCTGCGCCGAGTTCATCCATTGACCGTTGCGCTTTGGCTGCATCACGTCCGTTGATAACGACGTTGGCGCCCTCGTCTAGAAAAGCACTCGCAATGGCTAGACCAATTCCGCGTGTGCCACCCGTGATACATGCCACCTGACCGTCAAGTACACCCATGATTTCCCCCTCATCACAGAGCCGATAAGCGCTCTCTGTTCTTATCGTAGGTCAACGGCTATGACAGAGACACAATCGAGACGGTCCCAGAGGTTCCGTCCACCTCAATGAGTGCGCCATCAGGGATTCGGCGAGTGCCGTCTGTTACTGAAATCACGCAGGGCAAACCAAGTTCTCGGCTCACGATCACTGCGTGGCTGATTTGTCCGCCAACATCTACCACGACTGCAGCGGCCGACATAAAAAGCGGCGTCCAACTTGGGTCTGTACAGGGAGCCACCAAAACGTCTCCGGGTTGAAGGTCGCGAGGATCGCTGGGATCAAGCACTACTCGGGCGCGACCGCGGGCGATTCCGGGCGATCCAGAAACGCCCTGTAAGACATCGTGTGGTTGGGCTATTGAAATCGTGGCAGATGAACGTCTTGGCCATTGCCCAAGGGGTGGGACGGTTGCGTTCGCAATAATAAATGGCGGCTGCAGGTCGAAGAGTTCCTGCCACTCGATGTGGCGTTGCTGCAGTGTGCTGAGCAAGGCCTGGGGATCAGAGATGTATGCGTCAAGTTCTGAGTCAAGCACTTGAAAAACTAAATGAGCATGTGCGTTGCGGCGTGCAATCTCGTGAAAAACGATGCGTGCTTCGTGTATGACGCGAACAATGGTTGTCTTGGTTCTTTCTCGATGTGCCATCATTGCCCCGGCGGTGATGCCCGCCTCTAGTAATGCCAATATTTCTGCATTATTTACTAGTTGTTTGCGGGTGGCTGCTATGAGGACTTCTCGTTGCGTTGCTCTTGTTGCATTTCGTAGACGAGGAGATTCAGCGTCTACTTGAAGGCGAACTCGATCGATTGCCGCGAGTGCAAGTTGTGGATGTGTTTCCCAGGTCGGAGAACCGAGATCCCATTCGTCTGGTCCGCGAGAACCAAACTCATAAAGGAATGTATTCCAGGCCGTAAGAAATGATTGCGATGTGATGCGATCAAGGACTCCATCGATACCCGCATTAAAAGCCGTCGTTAGTGCAGGGTTATTACGTACAAGACGCGATAGATCCCACAGTGCATAGTTTGCGTCGGCTGAGTCAACATCGCCGAGGCTTGAGAGCATCACCATTGGCAATCCTGGGTCACCCAATGTTGCTGCAACCACGCCGAGTAGTCCTGGTGCCATGGCGGCACTTGTGCCGGATACGACATGTTGAGAAAACAAATGGGGGAGCTGGGACTGAATGCTGCGAGCACGTGTCAGTAGTTGAGTCAGTGAATATGCACCAAGATCGCCCCGCGACGCGCGCAAATCTGCTGCTGCTTTTTTGTCGGCATCAAGTTCTGGCCAGCCAGAGCCGCTCATTACCCACTCGTTATGCCGCTCAAGATTTGGCAAGAGGTGCGGCTTGTTGTCATCTGGATGCGCAACATATGACGGAACATCTGGATGATCTCCAAAGAATGCAACATCCAGGATTTCTACTGTTGCCGCAGGATTGCGAGCGCCTTGCATTCGAATTGCTGAGAGGTTGATATAGAAATATCCGCCAAAGCACGCAACTGACTCTGGGTGATGCGGGTCAAAATCGCTGTCTTCATAGAGGCCGCATCGGATGAGCCCTGCTTTATATCCGGCAACGATTCCGCCATCCCATCCAAATGTCCACCCCAGGGGGCTGACTGGATTGGCGAGAACTTCTCCGGCATTGGCGCGGGTGTAGTGCGGAAATCGCGTGCTCGTTGGCCAATCAGTAATCCATGTGTCTTTCATTGATCCCCCAGTAGTACGGATTACTGTATTTCATTGTGTCTGCGGTCACTTCATTGACGAATGTTGTCCTTTGAAACCCACATCTGAGTTCGCTACCGCCTAGGTTGAGAGGCGTGAATGATGCAGAGTTACTAGCCGAACTAGAGCCAGAAGCAGCGCGTTTACTTCAGCGGCATCTTGAAACTGCCGAGGACTGGTACCCGCATGAGATTGTGCCGTGGGAACGTGCTGAGCAATTAGCGGATCGAGGTTTTGTCTACGGGGAAGACGCGCTGCCGCAAGGCGTGCGTTCTGCTCTGCTGGTCAATTTGTTAACCGAAGACAATCTGCCGTGGTATACCCGAACGATATCGCGCATGTTCGGTGGCGATTCGGCGTGGGGTGCGTGGGCACAACGCTGGACGGCCGAAGAGGGACGCCATGCAATTGCAATGCGTGATTACATCACCGTCAGTGGACTCGTTGATCCCAAAGTATTAGAAGATGGTCGAATGGCCCAAGTAAGCGCGGCGATTGTTCCAGAACCTCAGACTGCGGCAGATGGAATGTGTTACGTCGCAGTACAAGAACTTGCGACACGTATTTCTCACAGAAACACTGGAACCATGCTGAACGATCCTGCTGGATACGACGTGATGATGCGTTTGTCTGCAGACGAGAATCGTCACCACCTTTTTTATCGTGATCTTGTCTCAAAATTGATTGAACTCGATCCGTCGGAAGCCGTTCAAGCGCTCACCCGACAGATCACGACGTTTTCGATGCCAGGTATCGGCATTCCGGGATTCCTCGAACATGCCAAGCAGATTGCCCGTATCGGAATCTATGATTTTGCAATTCATCACGAAAAAATCATTGTTCCTTTGGTGTTTCGACACTGGGCAATCGACAAAATTGAAGGTCTAAACGCAGCAGCAGAACAAGCACGCGAAGATCTTATGAAAAACATTGATCGCATTGGCAAAGTGGCTCGACGCCAGATAGAACGACGCGGAGCAATTGCTGCTGTTTAGTTCTTAGCGAGTGTTTGCAATAAAGTCATTAATTAACTGAGCCACTTGCGGGCCTTTGTCCTCTTGAACCATGTGTCCACCGCCGATAATAGTGGTGTGCGGCTGACCTTTTGTTCCGGGTACCTCGCGAAGGAAAATTGCGTCTCCGCCTTTTGTGACCGGATCACTGTCGCCAAATATGCAGAGCCAAGGCTTTTCAAACTCACGCAACGACTTCCATGCCTCTAGTTGAGCAGGGCGCTCTGGATTATCGGCAGTCACCGGTACAAGGGACGGGAAAATTCGCGCACCTTCTTTGTATGTCTCGTCAGGGAAAGGTGCGTCATAAGCAGCGATGATCTCATCAGAAAGCTTTGTCGCTGAGCCGCCATCAACAATTTTACCGATCGGGAACACAGGAGATTCTTGAGAAAACTTCTGCCACGCCATAAATGCATCACTCATTTTACCATCACCAACCGGCAGACCAGTATTAGAGATTACAACACGATCAAAACGGTTGGGCTCTGCAGCAACGAGGCG
>JAEMRC010000107.1 GCA_016463545.1 Ilumatobacteraceae bacterium | reverse complement strand
GCAATCGAACCCCTCACGAGCACCTGTCCAATTTCAATCAGTTCAGCAGCCTCGCGACGACTTGAGACAAGACCTCGCCGCACCATTTCGGCATCAAGTCGTGCTCGCACAATCATCAGTTTACTGTGAGGGCTCCGCGCGGTGTGTCTACATTTGGTCAGCAATGTCGCACAAGGCTCGCCCAATGAAATCTGCATCGCTGTCACTCGGGTCAAGAGTGACCCCCGACAACACAAGGGCAAATTTGCAGCCAAGAACCTTGGCAAATTGTCCGTCTGTTGACACGCGGTCCCCGATCATCAGCATCTGACTCGGTTCGATGTTTGCACAACGAGATCGCACGAGATCAGCCATTGCCTGATGGGGCTTTCCGGCAACCTGAGCGGTCTGTCCACACGCTGCAGCAATCGCGTCCATGATCGCTCCTCCCCCAGGGATTGGACCTTCTGGAGTCGGATACGTTGCGTCGTCATTACTGGCGATGAATCGAGCTCCGGACTTGATCGCTTGTGCGGCGCGGCGCAACACGACGTCATTGAACTCCCAATGAAATCCCACAACGACCGCATCAAAAACACCTTCTGGTTCTGCTTCTTGATGTCCAACGACAACATCAGCAATCTCCCCAATTTGAGCAACCAAACCTGCTCCCCCGCACACCAGCACTCGCTCGGACGGACGTACCAATCGCACTGCGGCTTGTGCTGACGTGAGAACGCACCCATCGGCAGGAATACCAATGCGTTTTAATACGGCCTCAACTTCATGCACTGGAGTTGCTGAATTATTGGTGACAAACAACACCTGTGCCCCTAGTGCGCGCAAACGGGCAATCGCATCAACAGATCCTTGGATTGGTTCATGACCCAACCAGATGACGCCATCGAGGTCACACAGGACCACTCTTGGGACGCCGATTTTGTTCATTTGATGTGTTCCTGTCACTCTGTATGGGTGCCACGCTTTGAGCCCTTTCGAGCCCTGCGCTACGCCACCGATGATATTGGGGCGGTGACCTCTCCACCATACGATGTGTTTGACGAGAACACGCGCGCCGACTACGCCGCACAACATGCCCACAATGTGGTTCACGTCGATTATCCCGTTGAGTCAGACGGCGATGCTCGATACGAAACAGCCGCTCACACTCTGGCGCAATGGATCTCGACTGCTGTACTCACCACCGATGCCACACCCTCATTTTCGCTCTACAGAATGTCGTTCACCGACGATGCAGGGAGGCCTCGATCGACCGTTGGTGTCATCGGTGCGCTCGAGGTTGTCGATGTCGGTGGTTCTGGAGTGCTTCCTCACGAGCGCACAACGCCTAAAGCAAAAACTGATCGACTTGACCTCACTCGCGCAACGCGAGCCAATCTCAGCCCAGTCTGGGGACTGTCTTTGACTGCAGGACTGACGAGTTTGCTCGAAGAGCCAGGCGATCTTGTGTCGTCATTTGTCGACAACGACGGCGTCACTCACCGGATTGAACGCGTCTCACAGCCAAATCGCATCAGTGCGATTCGCTATGCCGTCTCGTCGCATCCAGTACTCATTGCTGACGGCCATCATCGTTATGCCATCAGCAGAACCTATCGAGACGAACAACGCATTCAGAGTGCCGACAATGCAAGTGAACTCACCATGACCTATGTGGCTGAGCTTGTTGAAGAGCAACTCAGTGTTGCTGCCATTCATCGCCTCTATGATCTTTCGGCCCCTCAGATCATCAGCGCCCTTGCAGAGTTTTATGTACCACGTGCCACCGGACCTGTATCCGCCGCGACCTTGCAGACAATGGACAGCACGTCATGCATGTGTCTTGTTGATACCAGCGGTAACGGAACATTTCTCGAACCTATCGAGACCGCATTTCCGGACGTGCGTGAAATGGATAGTGCTCGCCTTGAATACGCTCTGCGCAACACAACTCACGCTGTGCAATACCAACATGGCGTCGACGAAGTTTTACACGCGCTAAACACTGGAGTAGCACAGTCTGCAGTTCTTATTCGGCCTGTCAGCATTGACGAAATTCGTCGAACTGCTCACACAGGTGATCTCATGCCACCTAAATCAACATTTTTTACACCCAAGCTTCGTACAGGGCTTGTGATGCGCTCACTCGATGCTTGATTAACTCACCGACGCAGCGTAAATGTCTGCAATTGCCGAATCGATTGCTGCATTAAATTGCGTATCGCTCTGCTGTGCCGACAGACCTTCAGTTAACGCCCGAGAGAAACTTGCAATCACCCCGTGATTACGAGCGAGACGCGCATTTGCATCTGCTCGGCTGTATCCACCCGAAAGAGCAACCACTCGCAACACACTTGGATGACTCACGAGTTCGCTATAGAAGCCGTCAATTTCTGGCAAGGTCAATTTCAAAATAATTGGTTGATCGGCGGGCTGCACGCGCAGTTCTTCGAGTAACGCCGCTTTCAGTAGAACTTCTGCCTGTGCTTTTTGCGAACTGTGAATATCAACTTCTGGTTCGATGATCGGTATCAAGCCTGCCCGCAGGATCTGTCGACCGACTTCAAATTGCTGACTCACCACTGCGGTAATTCCGACAGGATTGGCCATCTTGATGACAGAGCGCATCTTTGTACCAAATATTCCGAGTTTCGCTGCTCGAGCAAGTAGTGCGTCGAGATCGGGATTCGGTTTCATTATTTGTACATCGTCTTGCTCATCTGCAAGACCTTTGTCAATCTTTAGAAACGGAATCACTTCTTTTATTGTCCACAAAAACTCAGCGCTCCCAAGTCCCTCTATCTGGCGGTCCATAGTGCCTTCAAACAAAATTGCACCGAGCACTCGCGTACCATTGAACGCTGGACTCATCACCATGCGACTACGCATGGCATGAATCACGTCAAACATTTCTGCGTCACCTGAGTATTGCGTGTCAGCGATTCCGTACAGGTTGAGAGCCTTAGGGGTGCTCCCTCCACTTTGGTCAAGGGCTGCGATAAAGCCCTTAGCGTCGCGCATTCTGGTCAACTGCTCTTGGTTCATGACTCCTAGGTTAGTCAGAACTCAGAATTGTGCGAAGTCCACAAGTTCGTCTGTGGCCGCACCCACCAGTTTTCGAATTTGTGCCTTTTTCTTTCCGGAAATGACCTTGCTGGCGTGCACCTCAGTGCGGCTTTGCAGAGCGGGGCCAGCCCGAAAAAATCTACGTTTCACGACACCAGTTACAAACACTTCGTCTCCAACACAAAGATCTTCGAGCAAGGTGGCTTTGCTTGTGACCGGAACCGAGATTCGACCGTCGAGGGTGGACGTTGTCACTTCTAAGTTGACGATTTTTTCGCCTGATGGCAACTCGCGCAGCACCGCATCGCTAGACAAAGAGCCAAACAACATCACGGTGTTGAGGCCGAATTCGTCTTCTTGCTCGGTGTCTTCTTGGGCTACATCTGATCTTCTTGACATGAACTCACCTTCCTGTATCGACCTTCTTGGTCGTTAGGTGGAGTGTGTGCCGTTAGGAACCGAGCGTGGAAAGTCTTTCTGCCACATCAGCAAATGCAACGTCAACCGCAGCGATTTGCTCAAAAACTTTGCGCGCTTTGACGACGTCACCCGACTTGTCAAGCAAGTTCGCCAGCACGTACCACTCGCGCATGTGGTATTCACGCACTTTCTTTGGCGCTGCCGCTACTTTTGTCATTACCAAGATTGCATCCTCAACATGACCGCGCTCTGCTAATGAACCGGCGTACACAATGCGCCCTTCAGCAAGCAACTCAGGGTTCGGTGATGCGGCTCTCAGCGCAGTCCACAATTCATCGACACGATCGTGTTCACCGACTGCTCGATGACAGTCCGCCAACACAGCATGATTGAAGATGTTCGTTGAGTCCATCTCTATCACTGCTTCAAATTCGATAATCGCCTTGTGCCAGGATTCTTCGCGATACAGACACAGCGCATGAAGTTCTCGAACTGCTCCGACGTCAGAGCATTCACGCGCTAACGGCGTGAGGATAATGCGTGCTTCGGTGTATCGGTGTTCTTCAAAGGCCTGCAGCGCAACTTCGTATCGGCGTAAATATTTTGCCGAACCGGTAGACCCAAAAGACTTCTCAAACTCACTCACGACCGGCGACATGGCCTTTACTGCCTTGGTGCCACCGCGACTTACTTTGACATCAGTGCGCGCACGCTTCTGAGCGCGTGCTGGCATGACACTGCCTTCGTCGATCCACTGCTCATCAACATGGTTTGCAGCACCGGTTGGAGCGTCTGTTGTGCGTCTGCCACCCGTACGACGTTTGACCTCTAGAGATTTACGTTCTTTGGCTGTTTGGGGGCGCGCAGGCTTGTCGGAATCACGACGTGGACCCTTTGGTCCTCCGCGTGAGGTGCGATCGCTTGTAGGACGAGGCCTACTCTGCCACTGGCCACTTGGTCTGTCACCTTCGGTGCGCGGACGACTTGGACGTGGACCACTTGGTCGAGCATCGTCTCGTCTCGGCGCACGTGTTGGTCTGTCACCTTCGGTGCGTGGACGACTCGGTCGATCATCACGTCGTGGACCACTTGGTCGATCGTCGCGCCGTGGTGCACGAGCATCGTCACGTCTTGGTGCCCGTGTTGGTCTGTCACCTTCGGTGCGTGGACGACTCGGACGTGGACCACTTGGTCGAGCATCGTCTCGTCTCGGCGCACGTGTTGGTCTGTCACCTTCGGTGCGTGGACGACTCGGTCGATCATCACGTCGTGGACCACTTGGTCGAGCATCGTCTCGTCTTGGTGCACGAGCATCGTCGCGTCGTGGTGCACGTGTTGGTCTGTCACCTTCGGTGCGCCAACCTTCGGGTCTGGCAGCACGAGGACGACCGCCGCCTGAGTCATCACGTCTTGGTGGACGAGCATCATCGCGTCTTGGTGCGCGTGCTGGTCTGTCGCCTTCTGCGCGGGGGCGACTTGGTCGAGCATCATCGCGTCGTGGCGCGCGGCCCCGTGCAGGAGAAGATCTTTTTTCAGTTGAATCGTCGCTGGTGTTGTGTGCACCTTTGGGACGCACTTCACCTTCTGGACGTTTTTTCCGCGGACGCGGACCAGTTTGCGAAGGCTCTGACATAAGGACGCAAGTCTACGGAATAAACCATCAGACCGTGTTTTAAGCCCCCAACATTCAATAGTTCAAGACTTTGACGCGACGCGCACCAAAGACGTCACCGAGTCGGCAATCATTTGCACTGCTATTGCTGCGAGAATCATTCCGGCAACACGCGCGAGCAAAATAACTCCTGCTGGACGTACGACTCGTGTCACAACACCGCTGAATCGGAGCGCAAGCCACGACACAAACAGTGCTACCGCCGTAGCCGACAACACCGTAAACCATTGGCCAGCAGTGTCTGCTTCGCCAAAAAAAACAATAACTGCAACAATCGCACCGGGGCCTGCCAACAGAGGCGTGCCTAAGGGGACCATTGCAATCGACGTGCGTTGTTCGGGTGATGCCTCGATGTAACCGTCGTCTCCACCTTTTCCGTAGAGCAACTGCAGTGCCACAAGCAAGAGCAACAGTCCGCCTGCTCCCTGTAAAGCAGGAACAGACACGTTGAGATAATCCAGAATTGTTTGACCTCCGACGGCAAACATGGCGATCACTAAAAACGCTGTACTAATAGCGATGGTGGCTGCGCGGTGGCGCTCTTTTGCAGACAGTTGGCGTGTGACCGATAAAAAGATCGGAACATTGCCTGGCGGATCCAAGATCACCAACATTGTCACCAGCACTTCACCAAATAGTTTCCAGGTCACGCACTGACCCTAACGCCGCTGATCAACTTGTGCCGGAAATGCAAACAACCCCCGCTTTCGCGGGGGTTGTTTATCGATTAAATCCGGCGACGTCCTACTCTCCCAGGGGGTCTACCCCCAAGTACCATCGGCGCTGACA
>JAEMRC010000025.1 GCA_016463545.1 Ilumatobacteraceae bacterium | reverse complement strand
TGATTGGCCCAGACGGCATGAAGCCAGCAACATCGGCGAGTCTCGCGCCAGAATGCCAACATGCACCTGAGTTGCTTCGACGCAGTGTGTACTGACCAATAAATTTTCGCTTCTGATGGACTAAGTTATAGCGATGGCCAGCAGACGAAATCAGATAGAGATGACACCCGCCGAAGTAGAGCAATTCTTGAACGGACGGTATGTGATGAACATTGCAACAAATGGACCAAGTGGTCATCCTCATCTAGTTGCGATGTGGTTCTCAATGATCGACGGCAAACCTGTGTTCTGGACATTTGGCAAGGCACAAAAAGTTCTCAACATTCGGCGTGATGCTCGCATTACTGCACTTGTAGAAACAGGAGAGGACTACAACGAACTACGAGGCGTCGAACTCGTCGGAACAGCGCGTCTTGTAGAAGATCATGCTGACATCGTGCGTATCGGGGCATTGGTTGCACAAAAATATAGCGGCGACATTGCAGTTGGACCAGAAGGAATGGAATTCATTGGCAAGCAAGCACACAAGCGCATCGGTGTGGTGATTGATGTAGAAAAAACAGTGACTTGGGATCACACAAAACTGGGCGGCGTTTACTAAAGGAGCTCACATGGGCGAGAAAATAAGTTTTAAAAGTAACGGCGCAACATGTGACGGATACATTGCTGGCACAGGTGGCGCCGGAGTAATTGTGATTCAGGAATGGTGGGGACTCGTACCCCATATTTGCGATGTCGTTGATCGATTTGCTGCTGCCGGATACACAGCACTTGCGCCTGACCTATATCACGGTCAATCAAGCACCGAACCAGATGGTGCAGGCAAGTTAATGATGGGGCTCAATCTTGGTCAAGCGGCGACAGATATGAGCGGAGCAGTTGACCTTTTGCAACAGCGCACTGGGCGCAAAAAAGTAGGCGTTGTGGGTTTTTGTATGGGTGGTGGTCTCACGCTGGCGTTGGCATGTCAACGACCAGACGCAGTTGCTGCTGCTGCGCCTTTTTATGGTGTTATTCCGTGGGCAAGTGCGCAACCCGATTGGGATGCATTGACGGCTGTTGTCGAAGGTCATTACGCGTCTAACGATGGCTTTGCTTCTCCAGAGCAGGCGCGTGCAATGGAAACCGATCTACGTTCTCGGGCAAAAAATGCGACGTTTCATGTGTATGACGACACGGAGCACGCTTTTTTTAATGACTCACGACCAGATGTGTATAACGCCAATGCAGCACAAACAGCATGGGATCGCACGTTGGCGTTGTTTGCTGCCAATCTGTAACTCTGCTACGTCTAGTTTTGTATAGCCGCAATTGCCTCGGCAATAGCGATACTGCGGCGAGCATTGTCAACGTGCAAGTTCTCGATCATGCGTCCGTCTAGTTGCACAACACCAACGCCAGCGGCGAGTGCTTCGTCAAAGGCAACGATGACACGTCGCGCATGTTCAACCTCTGACTCACTTGGGGCCCACGTATCGTTGGCGCCTTCAACTTGATCCGGATGTATCAGCGTCTTGCCATCAAAGCCCATGTCAGCACCCTGACCACACTCAGCCAAGAATCCGCCAGTGTTCTTGATGTCGTTATATACACCGTCCAAGATGACCTTGTCTGCTTCACGTGCCGCCAGAAGAGCAGTTCCTAGATGTGACAACAAAGGTGCACGACCTGCAACTTGCTTGGCTCGCAATTCTTTAGTGAGATCATTTGTGCCCATGACCAAAACCACTACGCGTGGATGCGCTGCGATTGAACGCACATTAAAGATCGCCTCCGGGGTTTCGATCATTGCCCAAATGTTCATGCCAGCAGGCGCACCTGCTGCGTCAAGGGCATCAGAGATTGCTTGGACTTCGTTGACATTATTGATTTTTGGAATCACCACTGATGACACACAACTTTTTGCTGCTGCAGCGATATCTGCTGCTCCCCACGGCGTAGAAAGTGAATTGCATCGGATTGTGATTTCGCGGTTGCCGTAGTCTCCAGATGAAGCAGCAGCACAAGCATTGACTCTGGCTGCATCTTTGGCATCAGGGGCAACAGCATCTTCAAGATCAAAGATAAGTGCGTCACAGGCAATGCTTTTGGCTTTTTCGAGTGCTCGTTGATTGGCAGCAGGCATATACAACACTGAGCGACGCGGGCGTAAATCTGTCATGGCTGTCTCCTGTTACAAATATTGCAGATGTTTTAGAATCCGTATAACGACGCTAGTTGTGGATCACGCGCAGCAAGCTGACGAGCAAGTTGCACCACAACATGACACTGCTTCACTGATGCGTCGTCTTCCATTTTGCCATCCAGCATGATGGCTCCGGTTCCGTTACCCATTGCATCAATTACTCGTTGCGCCTGAGCGACATCTTCAGCACGAGGACTAAAGACACGCTTGGCGATTTCGATTTGTACGGGGTGCAGGCTCCATGCCCCAACACAACCCAGTAGATAGGCGTTGCGGAATTGGTCTTCGCAGGCAACGACATCTTTAATATCACCGAAAGGTCCGTAAAAAGGCAAGATGCCATGCATCACGCACGCGTCTACCATTCGAGCCAGCGTGTAGTGCCACAGATCTTGCTGGAACACCGAGCGCGGTGCGTCAGGATTATTTGAATCAGGGTCTTGGCGCACGATGTAGTCAGGGTGCCCACCTCCGACGCGAGTGGTCTTCATGCGTCGGTTGGCTGCAAGGTCTGCTGGTCCAAGCGAGAGACCCTGCATGCGTGGAGATGCACCGCAGATTTCTTCGACGCTGGCGACTCCGCGCGCGGTTTCTAATAGTGCATGAACAAGGATAGGGCGCTTAATATTCGCGCGCGCTTCGAGTTGAGCCAGAAGACGATCAACATAATGAATGTCCTCTGGGCCCTCTACTTTTGGAATCATGATGACATCGACTTTGTCACCAACTTCAGAAACAATTCGCGTGACGTCTTCAAGGAACCATGGAGAATCCAAACTGTTCACCCGAGTCCACAATTGTGTGTCGCCCATTGTGAGATTCTTTGCAACATTGATGAATCCTTGTCGCGCCGCTTCTTTGTCTGCCATCGGAATAGCGTCTTCAAGATTGCCGAGCAAGATGTCAACGGTCGACACGACCTCTGGCAATTTGGCAACAACTTTTTCAAGTTGTGGCGGGAAGAAATGAATTACTCGACTGGGGCGTACCGGAATCTCGTGAAGGGGTGCTGGAGCTCCAGCGGCAAGGGGTTTAAAGAAATCACGGGGAGGGCGCACACCTAGAGCGTAGGAGGAATCAGCGGTCTTTGCGAGGCAGTGGACCTATCCTGATGCAGATGAGATCGCAAATTGAGGCAATTTTGTTTGATGCCGGAGGCGTGCTTGTGCTGCCAGACCCGACCGTACTGGCTCCACTCCTTGAGTTTTATGGCGCGACAGCGCCCATTGAGCAGTATGTGAGGGCGCACTACTTGGGCATGGCTGCCAAATCCCGTTCACGATCCCTTGAGTCTGATTGGTCGGCGTATAACGAGGCCTATGTTCGACACGTCGGAGTACCTGAAGCAGATTGTGCGGTCGCGAGTGCTGTTCTTGCTCGAACCAGAAGTGCACATTTGTGGCGCTTTCCGGTTGCTGACAGTGCGTCGGCGTTGATGGCATTACACGATGCCGGAATGCCCATTGGCGTGGTGAGCAATGCGAGTGGACAGATCGAGGAAATATTATTGCGAAGTGGCATGTGTCAAGTTGGCGCAGGTCCTGGTGCTCCAATGCGGTGCATTATTGATAGTCATATTGTTGGCGTTGCAAAACCAGATCCCAAAATATTTGATTTCGCGTTGCCATTTTTTCCAGGAATCGAACGATCCAACATCGCCTATGTGGGTGACTCCGTGATGATGGACGTTGAGGGCTCTTTAGCGGCAGGACTCACGCCGTTTTTAGTAGACCCACACGGTGACTCTCCTGCGTGCAATGCCACAGTGATCGGCTCGCTTAATGAGTTACTTGTTTTGTGACTCGATTAAACGTCGTGCAATAACTTTCAGACACAGTGTTTCGTCAGCGCCTTCAAAGATTGACAACACCCGAGCGTCTACATAGAGACGACTCACGGAGTATTCCTCTGCATAGCCATAGCCACCGTGGATCTGTAGCGCTTCGCGCGTCACCCATTCGGCTGCTTTACATACGTAGGCCTTGACCATGCTGGCCTCCATTGCGCCTTCGCCTTTACCCATGAGGCTCGCAACAGAGTAAGAAAATTGACGTGATCCTTGGATCACCATTGCCATGCGTCCAAGTTTTACTTTTGTGAGTTCGTAGTTAAAGATGTTCTCACCAAATACGGTGCGGTTATTTGCATAATCAAGTGCGGCTTCGTATGCGGCTTGCATAACACCAACAGCGCGCGCTGCTGTTTGAAGTCGACCGTTTTCGAAACCTTCCATTTGCAAGTAAAACCCTTTGCCAAGCCCTGCTTCGCCACCGATTAAATTGTCAGCAGGAACCCACCAATTTTCAATTGCAATTTCATATGAATGCATGCCGCGGTATCCGATGGTGTCAATCGGGCGACCCTCCATGCGTCCACCACCATCTTGATTAAAGACAAAACCGTGCGAATCGCCTTGTGGCTTTGGAACAATAAACAGACTGAGGCCGCGATGGGTGAGTGATCGATCGGGGTTCGTACGCGCAAGGAGCATCAACACGTTGGCACGTGCCGCGAATGTGCACCATGTCTTGACACCATTAATCACCCAGCCGTCTTCACCAGCAGAGTTCTTTGCAGGAGTGCCAGTGGTTTTGATTCCGGCGACATCGCTTCCGTAGTCGGGTTCGGTCACTGCGACTGCCGCCATGACTTCTGCAGTTGCCAACTTTGGTAACCACTCGTGTTTTTGTTCTTCTGTTCCGCCTTTGACAAGGGCTCGCGTCAGAATTTCTGGTCGCGTGATGAGCGAACCACCAATTCCTAATGATGCCCGTGAGAGTTCTTCTGTTGCAATGACTGATGCCATGTATTCGCCTTCGCCACCTTCGCTAAAGCCACCGTATTCAGATGGCACGCTCAATCCGAAGGCTCCGATGTCTGCAAGTCCAGAGATGATGTGTTCTGGAACATCACCGTTGAATCGGTGTACATGCTCTGCTTCTGGGGCAATTACTTTGTTAGCAAATAGCCGAAAAGTGTCTTGCACCATTTCGAAATCACTATCAAGATGACGAGGTCCCGGTGTGTCTGCGAGAGTTGCCAAGAACTCTGGTGCACGATATGTGGCGACAAAATCATGAGCACTAGCAATAGCAGCAGGGTCGACGCCCCACATTTTTTCGCGACCAATGAGTCGAGACACAAGTTCATGCACCATGTCGGCGGTGAACGCACATGTGATGCGACCCTCGAGGTCTCCTTTGGCACCGTAGTCAAGCATTGACCGCGCAGTTTCGACTGCCGCTGCTGTGTGGGCAAGTTCGTAGGCAAGTGTTTGATTCTTGTCTGGGCCGCCCGCCAAAGAGAGCGTGGTGATTGCAGTTGCGACCATTTCTTTCGCGATAGCAATTGCCTGAGCGGCACCTTGTAGGTCGGGAGGTTGCACAGTTGTCATGGCACTAAACGCTAGTGAGGAGACGCACGAGAACTAGCACTCTCATCGGATTTTCTCTGATGAAAAGGCGTGACGATCGTCGCGCCTAGTCTGAAAGCATGCCTGAATCGTTCAATGGCGACGCAACATGGGTTGAGTGGGCCACAAGTGCGCCCGACGCCGACGTCGATCGACGAATACTTGATGCCCAAATAGCGCACCTCATGAGTCAGCCAGAAGCCCTCGGCGAAACGCAGGCCATCGTCGCAGTGCATCGGGGCAAGGTCGTGGCAGAGGCGTATGGGCCAGGAGTCGATGCTGACAGCACCCTCATCTCGTGGTCAATGGCCAAGAGCATCACTCATGCACTCGTGGGCATAACAGTGGGTGACGGTCTGCTTGATGTCGATGCGCCAACTGCATTGCCAGAGTGGTCACGTGATGACCGGTGCCGAATCACAACACAGCATCTCTTAGAAATGCGCTCAGGCTTGTCGTGGATCGAAGATTACGTTGACGACACATCGTCCGATGTCATCGACATGTTGTTTGGTAGCGGCAGTGACAACAATGCGGCATTCGCAACAGCGAAGTTGCTCGAGCATGAACCAGGATCACGCTGGTTGTACTCCTCTGGAACAACAAATATCGTCACGCACATATTGGCACTTGCCATTGGTGAAACTACTGGCAGCACTGATCGAATGATGAAACTCTTGCAACAAAGACTCTTTGATGTTTTGGGAATGAGTACTGCGACAGCGAGATTTGATTCGGCCGGAACGTTTGTCGGCTCTTCGTATGTCTTTGCCACTGCGCGAGAATTTGCCAAATTTGGGTACTTGTATCTCAATGACGGAACAGTCGACGACAAACGCATCTTGCCCACCAATTGGGTGAATCACGCAAGAAACTTCAGCGCCTATGATCCAGACAATGGTTTTTGTTACGGATCACATTGGTGGACATGGCCAAGTGAGCCAGACAGCCTTGTTGCGCTGGGGTATGAAGGACAATACACATGGGTGATTCCACACCGAGACCTTGTATTGGTGCGCCTCGGCAAAACAGATGCAGCGAAACGCGATGCGCTGACGCAACATTTACTCTCTGTTATTGGTGCATTCCCTATTTCGACACCCCGCGTGGGTAAAAGTGGTGAGAGTGCCTAAGCAAAGACTGAAATATCTACGCACGGCCAAGATGGTCTCACTCTTTGCGGTGATCTATTTCTTTGTGTTGCCACTCGTTCCGGGTTTTCGTGCGGCAATCAATCAGTTGTCCGAAGTTGATCCAGGAATGTTGTTCGTTGGCATTGGATTACAGGGTTTTTCACTGTTGGCGTACACACTTCTTACTCGCGCTGCCTTAGGCCATGAATCATCAAAAATAAGCACAACTCGTTTATTTCGAATTCAACTCAGTACAAAAGCACTCGGCAACATAATGCCTGGTGGGAGCGCTGCGAGTTCTGCTCTGGGATATCGCTTGCTCACAACGTGCGGAGTCACAGGACCAGATGCCGGATTTGCTCTAGCGACGGCGGGTATTGGTTCTGCGCTAATGCTCAATGTCATCTTGTGGCTAGGACTCATCATTTCAATTCCTGGCCGAGGAGTAAACCCGATCTATGGCACCGCGGCAATTATCGGTGTTTTGTTGATGGCGTTTGCTGCCTTCTTGGTATTTGGTTTAGTCGAAGGACAAGGTCGCTCTGAGCGAATGGTTCGCAAAATGGCGCGCAGAGTGCGTTACGACGAAGAGCGTATCGCTGATGTTTTGCAACATCTTGGGATGCGTATTGAACTTCTTGCTGCTGATCGCAAATTGTTGATTCGAGTTGTTGGTTGGGCGACAGTCAATTGGATTCTTGATGGTGCATCGCTGTGGGTGATGATTAATGCGTTTGGTGGTTCGCTTCGCTTCGATGGTCTCATCGTCGCTTTTGGTTTGGCAAATGTCATGGCAGTGATTCCGATAACACCAGGTGGTCTTGGAATCGTAGAAGGTATTTACATTCCTACATTGGTGGGCTTTGGGCTGACAAGAACCATTGCCACCGTGAGCGTCTTGTCATATCGAGTGGCGCAGTTCTGGTTGCCCATTCTTGTGGGATGGCTTTGCTATTTGTCACTGCGAGTTGGGCCGTTTTCTATTGAGCGAATGAAGAAGCTCGGACCTATGCCCGCTCTGCTTAAGCGTGAGGTCGCCCGAGGGGTGAGCAATGTTGACTGGGTTGAGCGTTTTGCGCCCAAAGATCGCACGGGGCAGTTCGTGCGACCAACTGTGAGCAGGGACGAGTTGGAGTATTCGGGGGATGACTCAGGGGGTCTCGAGTCTCCTGAACTATCGTCAGAGTCGTGACAACATACGAGCGCCCCTTTGGTCGATGCCTAGAAGACTTTGTGGTCGGTGATGTGTATCGACACTGGCCAGGTAAGACCATTACTGAATACGATGACCATCTCTTTTGCATGATCACAATGAATCATCATCCGCTGCACACCAATGATTGGTTCGCTGCTCAAAGCGTGCAGGGCCGAAACGTGGTTGTCGGAAATTTAGTGTATTCACTTGTCTTGGGGATGAGCGTTCCTGATGTCAGCGGTGCAGCGATTGCCAATCTTGAAGTAGAGACCTTGCAGCACAAGTTCCCAACTTTTCATGGCGACACTATTCATGCAGAAACGCGAGTACTTGAGGTTCAAGAAAGCAAATCAAAAAACGATCGCGGAATCGTGACTGTCGAAACAAAAGGGTTCAACCAAGAAGGCAAGGAAGTCTGTTATTTCCGTCGTCGTGTGATGGTCTGGAAACAAGAGTTTGCCCCGCAGCGTCGTCGGCCTCATGACGGCCAAGACGTGTGGTCTTCTTAGACATGTGTCGAACGAGTCTCTAAACGACCAAATCACCACTGCTCTTTTGCGGTGGGGAAGTAGCGAACTGCGCGATCTACCGTGGCGCAGAACAAATAATGCGTGGTGTGTATTTGTGAGTGAAGTGATGTTGCAACAGACTTCAGTAGCACGCGTCTTACCCAAGTATGAAGCATTTATCGAACGCTTTCCAACGCCACAATCGCTGGCAGAGGCATCGTTAGGCGACGCACTCGCACTATGGCACGGGTTGGGGTATCCGCGGCGTTGTCGCAATTTGCAAGCATCTGCGCAAATGATTCATGCACATCATGGCGGCGAAGTACCCGACACGCTTGAGGCAATGTTGGCGTTACCCGGAGTTGGTGCATATACAGCGCGGGCAGTGTTGTCGTTTGCATACCGTCAAGATGTAGCCGTCGTTGATACCAATGTCGCTCGCATTATCGCTCGTATGACAGGCGCGCCATTAAAAGCACGTGAGTTGCAAGAACGCGCTGATGAACTTCTGCCAATGGGATTGTCGTGGGAGTGGAACCAAGTGATGATGGATTTTGGCGCGCGCGTTTGTGTAGCTCGTTCGCCAAAGTGTTCGCAGTGTGTGGTGCAAGATATTTGCGTGTGGCGCGGAGGGCCAGACTCTCCAGATCCGGCGCCCGCAACTGCAGGCACCTCAAAACCTCAGTCGCGATTCGAAGGATCAGATCGACAAGCGCGCGGACGAGCAATGAAGGCCGCGATTAAGAACGAACTATCACATGCAGATGTCGTTGAGGCAATGCAACTCGAACACGACCCTGCGCGTGCTCAGCGGTTGATCGAGTCTCTTCTTTCGGATGGTTTACTGAGTCATGACAAAGGGTTATTTACTTTGCCGTAACCCAATCAATAATTAACTTGTTGACAACGACAGGTTGTTCGAGTTGCAAGAAGTGGCCAGCATCTTCGACGAGGTGAGTGGTAACAGTAGGACAGAACAATCGTGTTGATTCAGCAACTTCTGCACCCATGCATCCGTCGTTTACTCCGTGCAGATAGAGCGTCGGTTGTGTAGGAACTTGTGATGTTGCATTTTGGATGTCCTCGAGTGCTGGATCGTGTTTTGCGTCGCCAAGTGTGGCGCGGTAATACCCAAGTGCTGCTGAGAGATTGGCCGGATCGCGCAAACAATCTTTGACATGGGCGATATCAGCACTGCCATCAAATCCTGGTGACCAGTCCTCCCACAGCATGTCAATAAATGCTGAGTCGTTTGCCGTGACAACAATGTCTGAAAGAGCGTGTTGAAAAAAGAACATGTACCAACTGCGTTTCACTTGAGCAAGATTGTTCATGAATGCAACTCCGACGGTTGGTCCTGGCGGCACTGCCATTCCGACGACACTGCGCCAGCGTTGTGGTTCGTGCACGGCAGCACCAAAGACGGTCATTGCACCCCAGTCATGTCCGATGATGACTGCATCTGAGTTTGCGCCGAGGGCTTCGTGTAGAGCATTTGCATCGGCAGAGAGAGCACCTGTTTGGTAATAACCATCGGCAGGAATACTCGTTGGGGCGTAACCGCGAGTAAACGGCGCAACGGCACGAAACCCCGCGGCGGCAAGCTCTGGCAACAGGTACCTCCAGGTGTGGGCGCTATCGGGGAATCCATGAAGACACAGGGCAAGCGGGCCATTGCCGCACTCGAGATAACTAAAGTCCACACCTCGAGTTGAGACGATTCCTGTCTTGATTGTGTTCATGGAGCAAGAGTACTTCAGGCTCCGAGCATCTCAATCAGTGCGACGCACGTCACGCCATGATCCACTAGCAATAACAGGAGATCTCCGTCTAGCGTGGGGTCCTATGGGGGCAATGAGCATGGATGTGACGTTTCGTGGCGTTCGTGGTTCAACGCCATGTCATTGTCCAGAGACAGCCCGTTATGGCGGAAATACATCATGTGTTTCACTACACGTGGCCGGTCAGCAACCTCTGATTCTTGATCTCGGAACTGGCTTGCAATATCTTGGTCAAGAGATCAGTCAGGGCCAAGCGCCATTTCACGGAACTGCGCTGTTGTCGCATCTGCACTGGGACCATGTGCAGGGCTTGCCATTTTTTTCGCCGATGATGCGCGATGACGCCATCTTGGATGTGTATGGACCCGCCCAAGAAGATGGCGTTCCTCTGCACACTGCGATTGGTGAAATGATTCGACCACCGATGTTTCCGCTGAGCATCATGAATTTTCCGGGAACATTTCGATTCATCGATCTTGCTGACAATGATTTTTCGATCGGGGAGTTCAAGGTTCGCTCACGACAAATTCCTCACGTCGGAAACACGCTTGGTTTTCGAGTAGAGATCGGTGGCATCAGTGTCGCTTATCTGTCAGATCATCAGCAACCGTACGATGGTTCGCACACCGTCATCAAAGCAGTACATGAACTCGTTGACGATTGCGATCTTTTGATCCACGACTCTCAGTACAGCCCTGAGGAGTTTCAGCGCAAGTTCAATTGGGGTCACTGCACACCGGATTTTGCGATAACGGTGGCAACAGAATGTCGCGCCAAACGACTAGCGATGTTTCATCATGATCCGTTGCGTCACGACTCTGCACTTGATGCACTTGCCAAAACGCCAGTTTCTGGGGGTCTTGAAATCATTGTGGCTGCCGAGGGAATGACGCTGACTTTGCAGTGATGTGGGTCGGATTCAGCACGAACGCGATGCGTTTGTCTATTGTGGCAAGGTGAGTTCATTTGATAGCGCCCACTTTCGCGCCGTGCTTGCCCATGTGCCGACATCTGTCGTAGTGGTCACAGGATTAGATGCCCACTCAGAGCCACACGGCATCACGATCGGCTCGTTTACTTCTGTTTCACTTGACCCGCCACTTGTTGGCTTTTTCCCGGGGCTAAATTCGCAATCGTGGCCACTCATTGAGGCCGGTGGTTCATTTTGTGTCAATGTTTTGTCAAGTGCGCAATCTGAGTTGTGCTGGAAGTTTGCCAAAGAAGCAGATGATCGCTTTGCCGGGATCGATTGGAGTGCGGCTCCGAGCGGATCTCCCATTCTTGATGGCTGTATAGCGTGGATTGACTGCACGATTCATTCTGTTACCGAAGTTGGCGATCATTATTTTGTGGTGGGTCGTGTTGAGCATCTCACCAGCACAGACCCCACGGCAGATGCGATGGTTTTTTTTGGTGGCAAAGTCACCAGCGTCGGTCGATCCGAATAAGCGCACGCATGGGCAGAATATTTGCAGCTGTCGTTGGCGTAGTATTCGCGGTCGCAGGTGCTCAAAAAATCTTGGGTTGGGATCAATGGATTGCTGATGCTCGTGCGCAAGGAGTAAGACGCTTTTTGGCTGCAGGAATACCAATTCTTGAACTTGCGCTTGGGATCTTGCTCACCACCTTTGGACTCTCCAGTCTGGTGCTGGGCATCTCAACAGCGTTACTAATGGTGTTTACAGTATTTTTGGGAGTCAGCATTCTTAGCGGAAGTCAGCAGCCTTGTGCTTGCTTTGGTTCGCGTGCGCGTCGTCCGCCATCGGTAAAAGATCTAGGGCGAAACATTGTGCTGATGGGTTTGTTGGCCGCAGCCGCAGTCATTGGCTAGTTGCAACAAGAACAAAAGTCAGCGTGCGCGCTTCGTCACGCCAGCGCTCGTATCGACCGGTTGGACCACCGTGTCCTGCACCCATTTCACATTTCATAACGACAAGCGTTGTTGGTGAATCATGTCGCAGTCGCGCCACCCATTTTGCAGGCTCGTGATAACTCACTCGTGGGTCGTTGAGTCCGGCAGTGACATAGAGCGCCGGATATTTGACGGGCTGAACATTGTCATACGGCGAATACGACAGCATGTAACTTGCCCACGGTTCAACACGCGGGTCTCCCCATTCTTCCCACTCAGTAATTGTCAGCGGCAGATCAGGGTCACTCATCGAAGAGACGACATCGACGAAGGGAACTTCGGCGACGGCTGCGTGAAACAGCGTCGGTTCAAAGTTGATACACGCGCCTACGAGTAATCCGCCGGCACTTCCGCCACGCAGAACAATTTTTTCACCACAGATCTTGGTTGCAACAAGTGAACGCGCGCATGCGATCGTGTCAGTAAATGTGTTGCGCTTGTTGAGGAGCTTGCCGTCTAAATACCAACCTCGGCCCATCTCGCCGCCGCCGCGAGGATGAGCGAGGGCCCACACCCACCCGCGATCAAGGAGCGACAATCGCGCTGTCGAAAACCAAGGTGGCGTTGACAACTCGTATGACCCGTATGCGTAGAGCAATGCCGGAGCAGTGCCATCGGCAGGGGTGTCTCGGTGTCGCACGATGTCAAGGGGAATACGAGTGCCGTCAGAGGCAATAGCCCAGGTCCGAGTGGCAACATAGTTGCTGAGATCCACATCTGGAACCTCGACGCGCTTGAGCACAACCGTGCCGGAATCTGCCACCGTGTAATCAAGAATTGTGGGTGGCGTCACGAGCGACTGCATATTGATGCGAACAGTTGAACATTTGAACTCTGGGTTGGAGTCCATTTCAACTTCGTGTGGCTCTGATGCAACAACGATATTTTTTACGTCACCGCTGCGCTGCACAATATAAAGTTGCTGCTGGCCGTCTACCCAACGTTGCATCACTCCAAAATCAGCAAAACAATCAAAATGTACGATGCGATTTCCGGCTGTGTGTGAAATAAATGTTGTCCACGCCGAAGGATCTTTAGTCGGGGCTGTACAGACCTGAAAATCATGAGCATCAAGGTTGGTAACTATGACAAAACTGTCTCCCCAATGGTCGACTGTGTATTCCACATCATCTTGACGCTCAGCAACAAGTTGCATTTTTGATGTTGGTTCACTGGCGTCAATAAGCCAGGATTCGCTAGATGTCTTGCTGGCACTTTCGATGATGATCCACTGCTCAGAACGCGATAACTCTAGGCCAACAAAAAATCTTTCGTCTGGTTCTGTAAATACCAAAACATCTGCTGACTGATTCGTGCCAATTGCATGTCGCCACACCTGGTGTGGGCGCATTGCCTCGTCAGGGGTGACATAAAACAAATATTGGGAGTCACTTGACCAAGCAGTTCCGCCCCATGTGGTGTCAGTCAAGACGTCAGGAAGATCTGTCTGTGATGAAATGTCGCGAAAGCGCAGCGTATAGCGTTCGCTACCATCAGTGTCGCTTGACCATGCCAGCGATTTCTCATCTGCGCTGATGTCGAATGCATTCAAAGAGAAATAGTCGTGTCCATCTGCTTCTGCGTTTTCATCGAGCAAAAGTATTGCTTCGGCGGTATCTCTCGTGAGTCCTCGTGAATGAATGGCATATGCGCTTCCGGCGACAGTTCTGGTGGTGTACCAGTACTTTCCTTTTCGTACAGGCGGGGCAGAGTCGTCCTCTTTTGTGCGAGCTTTGATCTCGGCAAAGATTGCATCAATTGTCGCGTGGTGTGGGGCAAACCACGTGTCAGCAAATGTATTCTCCGCCTCTAAATATGAAATTGTCGCGGGGTCGTCTTTATTGACGAGCCATGCATATGGATCGCTGACATCGCCAGAGATACGAGCATGCTGATGTGGCCGACGAGGGGCAACGGGAGGCGTAGTCATACCTGCAGGCTATGACCTGTAGTTGCTCGCACAAGGAGACAGAATCTTGCCTTCGCAAGTATCGTGTAAATCGTGCGCGTGTGGATTGACCAAGATCTCTGCACCGGAGATGGATTATGTGTTGACCATTGCCCCGATGTCTTTGTGCAACTCGAAGATGGGATTGCGTATGTTGCCAATGTCGGGAAAAGCCTCAATGACCCAGGTGGCTCTGGATCATTGGCGGAGGTGCCATGGAACCTCATGAACGCCGTGGTGCAGGCGGCGGAGATGTGCCCTGGGGAGTGTATTTTTGTTGAGATTGATGCCGAAATAGGGGTGCCTCCCCAGCGATTACTTGACTCAACAATAATTCGGTAGGGCAAGAGGTCACTCCCCGTGAATCAAATGCAATAAGATTGCAAAGAATGAAACGAACGAGCGTCGCTCATCTCAACAGTGGCTCGGCAAAGGCCATCGATGTTGTTGGCGAGTTCTGGAATCTTTTAATCATTCGTGCAGTCTTCATGGGGGTCACCAGATTTGAAGGTTTGCAATCCGACCTTGGTATTGCGCGAAATATTTTGACCGACAGGCTGTCAACATTGATCGAGGCAGATGTGCTTGAAAAAATCGTCTATAACCAAAAACCAGAACGCTTTGAATACCATCTCACTGAAAAAGGTGAAGATCTTTTTGCCATGATGAGCATGATCAAAAAATGGGGAGACAAATGGCTCATGGATCATGGCCAAGCAGTCTCTCTGACTCACGGCAGTTGTGGAGAGGTCTTTGTTCCAGTGATGGCGTGTCAGCACTGTAATGAGTCAGTAACCGGAATCGACGACTTATCGTTAGGGCGAGGTCCACGTTGGGGCGGTAACACCGGATGGGATTCCTCTCATGAAAAACTGATGGACCCGACGAACGGATCACCAGAAAAATAGCGATAAGGTCACCAACGTGAGTAAATTCTCGGGATTTTCGGGACGAGTCGCACTATTGATTCTTCCTCTTGCTGGGATAGTTGTGTGTGCTTCAGCCGGAACAAGTGTGCAAGCCGACAGCACATTCGACGCAATCGATGTAGTGCGGGCTATTGCTGTGCAAAATGAATATCCAAATGGATACGACCGTAATTTATTTCCGCACTGGAAAGATATTGATGGTGACAGATGTGATTCACGACAGCAAGTTCTCAAACGTGACAGCATTTCTTTGCCCCAAGTAGATCCGTATAAATGCAAAGTCATCGAGGGTGACTGGGTGTCGCCATATGACGGTGGGCAATGGACTGATCCACTCGACCTCGACATTGATCATGTCGTTGCATTAAAAGAAACATGGGACAGTGGAGCATGGAACTGGACCACTGCGCAACGACAGTTGTACGCCAATGACACATCTGACTCACGCACGCTGTTGGCGGTGACAGACAATGTCAACCAATCCAAGGGAGACAGAGACCCATCCAATTGGTTGCCGCCACTCGAGTCGTATCTCTGCACGTATCTCGGGGATTGGATTTCGATTAAGGCCAGGTGGGGTTTGAGCATGGATCAAAGCGAGGCTGGTCGGGTGCGCAATTTGTTGGCCGCATCATGTGCGGGTCTGCGTGTCGCGGCATGGCCAGTTGCCCCCGGGGGGATCATGGGCTTCAGTATCACGACACCAACAACAACTTCAACAACTACAACAACCACAGTCGCGCCGACAACGACGCTGAAAATTCGAAATACCCCGTTAGTGACACCGACGAAACAAGCCCCGACCACAACAACGCCGAAAATTCGAAACACCCCTCTGGTGGTGGTCAAAGTTGGAGACTTTTGTTCCCCGGCAGGTTTGCGCGGCATCAAAAATGGCCGCTCCTATACGTGCTCACGATTAAGCGCCAAGGGCGTTCGCTACAAGGACAACCGAGCCCGCTGGAGACTGGGCTAGGGGCCAGGATTGACAAAGCCCTCTGCGCCTTGGGCGAAAGGCGATCTCAGCCGATAGCCTCAGGGACTTATGTCGAAGAAGACGAAGAAGAAAAAGGCGCGGATGCGTCGTTCCAAAGCAAATCATGGCAAACGACCAAACATGGGTCGCGGCTAGTCGATAGACCCTCTTTTCGTCGTGGCTCGTCTCGTCGAACTCGTTATTGGCGGAACCACGCAACCGTGGCAGAGCCTCGGTATTGACACTGACCACGAATCATTCGCACTTTCGAATGTAAAGATCCGTTGCAATAACGGCGCGCTCGGAATCCACAGTTGGACAATTGCGCTTGACGATCCCGACACGCCAACAATTCAAGGCAGCATCGATGGCATCGTCACCACTTTCGTTGCACAAGCGCCGCAGTCACCAATGCGTTCAGCGATTGGCGACACCGAAGTCGTATTGCTTGATCACATTGTGGTGAACACATCAGACATTGAACGCACGAGCAAGGCCATTGAAGATGCGTGTGGCGCCCAAGTGCGCCGTGTGCGTGACGCTGGCAACGGAGTCATGCAAGCATTTCACCGTCTTGAAAACACGATCATTGAGGTTGTATCTGGTCCGCATATTTCTTCAGAGACTGCCCAACTATGGGGAATCGCAATAAGTATCGAGGATCTCTACGGACTGGCTGCCGATCTGGGGGACCTTGCTTCACCACCAAAGGCTGCAACTCAAAAAGGAAGATTTATTTCAACTATTCGTAGCGCAGCAGGAATTGGTGTACCGCTTGCAATGATGACTCCGCACAACAAGTGATGTTTTGTTACAGATCATCATCGTCAATACCACTGAGTTGCCGAACAAACTGAGCGCCTTCTTCACAGGTGTCCAATAGCGGACACCACTTACATTGCATTCCGGTGCGCTTTAATGGCTCTCGCTTTTTTGTGACTAGTTCTGCCATTGCCCGCACGCCGTGTGATGTGCGACGTACTGCGGCCTGTAGCGCTCCTTCTGAAACGTCTTCGGTGTCAAGACGCGCAGCATCAAGCGAGTATGTGGCCAAACGTCGTGGTGGTTGACGCGAACGAAGCGTATCCAAGAGTGCATAGAAACGTAAATCATCACGGTGTGTCGCAGTAATGCGCCCAGTCTTGAGATCGATGATGACTTTGCGCCCAGGAAGGCCGATAACGAGATCCATGCGTGCGGTAAACACGATGGAATCGTGATGAATGGCATAGCGAGCGGAGTGTTCGACAACTGGTCGCCATTGCGGTTTGAGTGGCGGAAAACATTCAAGAAAATTAGTGAGCGACCCGACGACAGCACCACGCAACTCAGCAAGTTCTGGTTCGGAGAGACTGGCAACGAAGTCAGAAGCACTCTCGCGTGGATTATTGATGACACTAGTAATTGCCGCATCAACAATGTGACTCGGGAGTTGCTCTGATTTCCAGTTGAGCAATAATTCGACAGCTTTGTGCACCATGGTTCCGCGAACGGTATTGATGTTCCAAGAAAAGGCTTCGGCGCGTTGAGCCATGTGGTGCGCCTCACACCCGTGAATAGTTGTCAGCAAATGTTTACTCACTCGCAATGGTTGTTCTGCAGTGAACCAATCCGAGAGATCTGCAAGTTCGTCAAGTAATTGTGCTTCTACGTCAGTCACAACTGTCGCCGGAAGTGGCATCCAGTCGTCAGGGATTTTGAGCGAGTCCATGACCTCTTGCTGAAGTGGATTAAGCGGGTCCTCAGACATCTCCGCAGACTACGAGATATGTGTTGCACGAGCCCACGCCAGCAACTCTGAGATTGGCACACCCCTTTGACAGTATGGTCACATGACAACGCCGCTGACAGCCAAATTTGCTTCAGCAGCACGAGTGTTGTCACAGCATCTTGCATCGCAGGGCTTGGTCACGCCAGGCTTTCGCAGTCCTCCACGCACCATTGGGCTTGACCGTGCAATCCGACGCACAACAGATGGCACGGGTGGCATTGTGGCGGTGCGGGTCGCTGGCAGGCCCTTTACGGCGTCTATCGCCGACATGATCGAGGGTGTCATTGTGCTGAATGCACTTGTCGCCCCTGAGGCAGACCGACTTCGCGCCGAACTGTGGCGTGTGATGCTCAGTTTTACCGTTCAGACCCAGACAACTTCTCAGGCTGGCGATGTAGGTGAGCGCACGGTCTCGCGCGTAGCCTGACACTTCATGTTCTTTGCCCGGATGGCGGAACTGGCAGACGCAGGGGGCTTAAACCCCCCGGAAGGCAACTTCTTGTGGGTTCAATTCCCACTCCGGGCACAACGGTTGACAATTGCTTTATCTGTACGAGCAATCGCAAGGCACCACTACTACGGTGTATAGGCAATGGACAAGATCGCACAAACAATTTCTGCCGAACAGATGCTTGCTGATCTCGAAGTGTTGGTCAACACCGAATCACCATCTCGTGATATTGACCGACTCAATATTCATGCAGCGTTGTTGGCGTCGATCATGACGCGCGTGACAGGTATTGCCCCCACAATTGTCGAATCTGATGTCGGTCCACATCTTCATTGGGTAGGCGGACCAAATGCACGAGTTTTAATTTTGGGACATCACGACACCGTGCATCCCGCTGGCACAACAACGCAACGACCTTTTAAGGTGAGCGATGGTCACGCGACTGGACCTGGAGTTTTTGATATGAAGGCCGGCATCGTTCAGGCAATTCATGCATTGGGCTCTCTTGCAGACATCAGCGCAGTCGAGATGCTCATTACGGCGGACGAAGAAATCGGGTCACGTCATTCGCGAGAACTTTTACAACAACGTGCGTTACACGCGGGCGCTGTTTTGGTGCTTGAGCCCAGTGCTGACGGTGGTGCACTAAAAATCGGACGCAAAGGAACCGGAAACTTTGAACTTTCGTTACAAGGCAAAGCGTCACACGCTGGACTTGAGCCAGAAAAAGGCGTGAATGCGCTCTTGGCATTGTCTGAGTTGTTGCCGCGAGTAGTTGCAATCGCGCGCCCAGAAGCCGGAACCACAGTGACACCGACAATCGCATCTGCTGGCACGGCTGACAACGTTGTTCCGGCATCTGCAACATGCATGCTTGATGTGCGTGTCAAGACTCCTGCAGAAAAAGCACGTGTCGAAACAGAGATGCGTGAACTGACTTCAAATTACAAGGGAGCCACTTTGCTTGTCACGGGCGGAATGAATCGCCCGCCGATGCATTCGTCGTCAGCAACGGATCTTTTTGTGATTGCGCAACAAGTTGCTCACGAGATGCAGATGCCCGACATTGTCGGGGTCGAAGTTGGCGGAGGCTCAGATGGCAATTTCACGGCTGCCGTGGGCGTGCAAACTCTGGATGGATTAGGGGCAGTGGGTGGGGGAGCACATGCCGACAGCGAACACGTTGTCGTTGCAACGATGGTTCCGCGGGCGATGTTATTGGCTGGCGTTATTCAGCGTTTGTCTTCAATGGACAAAAGACCACCACTGCCAAGTGTTCCGGCTGACCGATAAACGTCAAGTTTGGCGCGACTGTCGTCGATATCAAGATTGCGCATTGTGAGTTGGCCGATGCGATCAAGTGGTCCAAATGATGCATCGTCAACTTTTTCCATACTCAACCGTTCAGGTGAGTATGTGAGATGTGGACCCGTCGTGTTCATCACGGTGTAATCCTCGCCGCGGCGCAAACGTAACGTGACTTCGCCTGTGACGGCGGTTCCTACCCAATGCAGCAATGATTCGCGCAACATCAGCGATTGTGGATCAAACCACCGACCTTCGTACAAGAGACGACCAAGTCTGCGCCCCATTGTGCGGTAGTTCTCAAGCGTTGCTTCGTTGTGGATTGCTGACACAAGTCGCTCGTAAGCAATATGCAGAAGTGCAAGACCCGGAGCTTCATAAATGCCGCGACTCTTGGCTTCGATGATGCGGTTCTCGATTTGGTCACTCATGCCGATTCCGTGACGACCACCAATCGCGTTAACGGCATGAACAAGATCTACCTGAGTAGCGAAGCCCTGCCCATTAATACTGATCGGGTATCCCTCATGAAAAGCAATTGAGACGTCTTCTGAAGCGATGTGTACTGCATCGTTCCAGTGAGAGACGCCCATAATTGGTTCGACGATTTCCATACTGGCTGAAAGTTCTTCAAGCAGTTTTGCTTCATGTGTTGCGCCCCAAATATTGGCATCGGTACTGTACGCCTTTTCTGCGCTCGCACGATAGGGAAGTTTGTGGCTCGTCAGAAACTCACTCATCTCTGTTCGACCACCAAGTTCGGCGACGAATTGTTCGTCGAGCCATGGTTTATAAATACGCAAGGCTGGATTGACCATGAGACCGTAGCGATAAAAGCGTTCGATGTCATTGCCCTTGTAGGTGCTGCCGTCACCCCAGACATCGACACCGTCTTCTTGCATTGCGCGCACAAGGAGCGTTCCGGTGACAGCGCGACCAAGAGGCGTTGTATTGAAATAGGTTCGACCCGCAGTTGCGATGTGGAATGCACCACACTGCAATGCAACTAAGCCTTCGTGAACAAGTTCTGTGCGACAATCAATTACTCGCGCAATGTCTGCTCCGTATTGGCGCGCACGATCGGGAATGCCGACCAGATCTGGTTCGTCGGGTTGTCCAAGGTCGGCGGTGTAGCAACACGGCAAGGCACCTCGTTGGCGCATCCATGCGACAGCAGCAGACGTGTCAAGGCCTCCGGAGAATGCAATTCCGACGCGTTCGCCCACGGGGAGCGATGAGAGCACTTTGGACATAGGTCTAACGGTATCCAGTGACAGCAGTCAGACGGTGGTCTATTGCGGGGCTGCCCGATGAAGCCCAGCGAAGGTGGCAAGAGAGCCCGCGAGAGCGGCGACGGCAACGACGATTTGAGCGACGGCAACTCCAATAGTGGCGCCAAGATCGACGATGGCATAGACCCCCAAGAACCCACTGGAGAACACACCTATCCATGGGGCAACGGAGTACGAGCCAAGAAACGTCACGGCGGTGAAGGTGATAACGATCGCCAAGATGATGAGAGCAAAGGGTGTTGCAGGATCGGTGCTTGGACCAAGCCACCATGGCGGTCGACTAATTGTTCGAGATGAAATAGCAATTGCGACGATGGCGAACAGAGTGGCGACCCAGGTGGCGGTTCCGACTACGGCCCACCCCGATGCGAGGACCCGGCGAGAGTCTTTGGCGGTCTGATTCACGACTCAAACCGTACAGCATAATTTACAGATCACTACTAATGTCTTGTCCGTGGACCACGCAAAATTTTCTAAGTTGTCGGTGTTTTTCCCAATGTGGAACGAACAGGATTATCTCGTTCGGGCTCTTGATGCCGCTCGCGAGGAGTGTGAAGAACTGATACAGCAGGGTGATATCGCCGACTACGAACTCATCATTGTCAACGATGCATCGACAGATCGCACCGGAGAACTCGCCGATGCCGCTGCTGCTGCTGATCCCCGTGTTCGAGTTGTGCACCATGCTCAGAACAGAAAATTAGGCGGGTCGATGAAGTCTGGTTATGCAGCAGCCACCGGTGATCTTGTGTTGTATACCGATGCTGATCTTCCGTTTGACATGCACGATGTTCACAAGGCTGTGAGACTGTTGCGGTATTACGATGCAGACGTGGTGAGTGCGTATCGGTTCGACCGCACCGGGGAAGGATATGTGCGTACGGTGTACTCTGCTCTGTACAACATGTTGGTCCGTGTGCTATTTGGCACCCGAATGAGAGATATCAATTTCGCATTCAAGTTATGCCGAACGCGCATTTTTGAACATATCGAACTCAAAAGCGAAGGTTCTTTTATCGACGCCGAACTTGTTGTTCGAGCTCAAAAATTGGGATTCACCGTGGTGCAATTTGGGGTCGATTACTTTCCGCGTACAAGGGGAGTATCCACGCTGAGTTCACCGGCGGTCATTCGCAAGATTCTCAAAGAAGCCCGAACTTTGCGCAAGGAAATTCGCAATATTTCGCCTGTTCAGTAGCACGGATAGCCTGAAGGCACTCTCGTTGGTAGCGTTTCGGTGTTGTGAACTCGCCAGATGATGCTTTCCCCCCAAACGACCAGGACCCAATGACGCCTGTCGTACGCGTGTCGTGGTTGGCGCAATGGCGCTCTTCTCTCGCGACTTTGGCGGTTTTGGGAATAGTGATCGGAATCGTCGCTGTCTCACGCCAATCTGATACTCCGATTGCAACCACAACGCTGCCTGCAACATCGACCACTGTGTCGGGGATCGACATCACTAATGCTGTGCTCACGCGCACTCTAAAAAAGGGAATGCGTGGTCAAGATGTACGTCGAGTGCAACAGCGACTCAAAGATTTGCATTTCGATCCAGGTCCTATTGACGGCGTATATGGAGGCGACACCATTACGGCTATCTGGGCGTTTCAGGCACTTGTTATGAAGATGACTCGCGACACGGTTACTGACTTTGTCACGCCCATATTGTGGGACACAATGCGTGGGTCGGTTGTGATCACTCCGCGCAGAACTGAGTCATCGCCAACACATGTTGAGATTTATTTACCAGAACAAACGATGGTCGTCTTCAAGAATGACGAGGCGATACTGGTTACTCATATTTCATCTGGATCTAATCTTGACTGGTGTGAAGAAGTTGTCATCGACCCAGGCGAAGAAGGAAACACGGGAGTCGGGCGGATAACTGATGGCGCTTGCGGTAAATCAATCACCCCAGGAGGCGTCTATGCCTTTTATATGCGTAAAAGTGGTCTGCGTGAGAGTCAACTCGGAACAATGTGGAATCCCGTGTATTTCAACTACGGCATCGCAATTCACGGTGCAATGCAAGTGCCAAAATATCCAGCGTCACACGGGTGTATTCGTATCCCTATTTATATCTCTGAATATTTTCCGGCGATGGTGCAGTACAGCGACAGAGTGTTTGTGTTTGATGGCATCAAAGAGCCTGAAGCCTACGGATCTCCGGCGCCGTATTTCAATCGTCCATGGCCTGAATACACGACAACAACGTCGTCTACGTCAAGTACCTCTACAACATCCAGCACCTCTACAACATCAACGACAATTGTGCGACCTCCAGTAAGACCATCTACTACCACTACTACTGTCCCTGTGGTCGCAATCACTACCACGACAGTTGTTGGTTAATCGTCTGAGCCAGACACAAACATGATAGGTACGCCAAGTGCTGTCTCGAGCAGTTGTTGACGCTCGCGCGCTGCGTATAAGTTCATGTCGAGTGCATCTTTCTGAGTCAGTGAAGTGTTAACAGTGATGTCTACTGAACTTTTTTTGATTTCGACATCGAGGCGTGTGACTCGTCCATCATGTGAACGATCAAGACCAATAGCAATGCGCAAGATACCTGCCAGAAATATGATGAGTTGTTGTTCTGTCTCGGAAAGATTGGCAAAATCATTGTGCGTTGGCTTTGGTGGGCCTTTTCTGTGATAACGAGCAATCAGCGCAACGAGTTCGATTTCATGATCGGTGAATCCGACAAGATCTG
>JAEMRC010000106.1 GCA_016463545.1 Ilumatobacteraceae bacterium | reverse complement strand
AAATGGACACAATGGATTTTCCTGCAGATCTATAACGCCTGGTTCGATCCTTCTATTAGTCGGGCGCGCCACATCAATGAACTCATTGCTCAGTTCGTGTCTGGTGAGCGCAGTACTGCTTCTGGTGACGCATGGAACACAATGACTCCGGCTCAAAAATCTCTTGAGACAGATGCATACAGGCTGGCCTACTTATCTGATGCTCCAGTCAACTGGTGCCCGGGTCTTGGAACAATTTTGGCCAACGAAGAAGTCACCGCCGATGGTCGCAGTGACATTGGTAATTATCCAGTCTTTCGTCGCAATATGCGCCAATGGACCATGCGAATATCTTTGTTCTCCGACCGTCTACTTGAAGACCTTGAAAGACTTGACTGGCCAGAGCCCATCAAATTGATGCAGCGCAATTGGATCGGCAGGAGCGAAGGCGCTCGTGTCACGTTCTCATCATCGGCTGGCGCGATCAATGTTTTTACAACGCGTCCCGACACATTATTTGGCGCCACATTTATTGTTCTATCCCCAGAGCATCCTCTCGTCGAAGCCCTCAGCACCACAGAGCAACACGAATCCGTCACGACTTACATCGCCCAAGCAAGCACGACAACTGATACAGACCGTCAAGACGATTCACGCGCCAAAACTGGCGTGTTCACTGGTTCATTTGCAGTCAATCCTGTTACCAATCAGCCGATTCCGATTTGGATTGCCGACTATGTGTTGATGGGCTACGGAACAGGAGCGATAATGGCCGTTCCGAGTGGCGACCAGCGAGACTTTGAATTTGCTCGACAGTTTCATCTTCCGATTGTGGCAACACAAATGCCAGCGGATGCATGGTTCGATGCGCATCACATCGCGCCAAGCAATGATTGCGCAACATGGCCAAGTGCATTCGTCGGCGAAGGAACGTATGTGAACAGCGCCAATGATTCTCTTTCTCTCAACGGCCAACGCTCGATCAGTGACGCAAAAAGCCTGATGAATCCTTGGCTCTCCGATCGCAATCTTGGAGAAGCAACTGTCACGTATCGATTGCGTGACTGGCTTTTTTCACGGCAACGGTATTGGGGCGAACCTTTCCCGATTGTGTACGACGAAGATGGCCTTGCTCACGACATACCGGAGTCGATGTTGCCTGTGCTGCTTCCAGAACTTGCCGACTTCTCTCCGCAATCACTCGACCCAATGGACGGAACTTCCGACCCTGTCCCCCCGTTGGCGCGCGTCACTGATTGGGTGACAACCACACTCGACCTTGGAGATGGCCCGCGCACATATCGTCGCGAGGTCAATGTCATGCCGCAATGGGCAGGCTCATGTTGGTACGAACTGCGATACCTCGACCCCACCAATACTCAATTCTTCGTTGACCCAGAAGTTGAAAAATATTGGATGGGGCCATCATCTGCAGGCCATACAGGTGGAGTTGATCTTTATGTTGGCGGAGTCGAACACGCCGTACTGCATTTGCTCTATGCACGTTTTTGGCACAAGGTGCTGCACGACCTTGGTCACGTCTCGAGCGAAGAGCCATTTCATCGGTTATTTAATCAGGGCTACATTCAGGCATACGCGTATCGCGATGATCGTGGGCAAACTGTTCCTGCCGAAGAAGTCAAAGAACAAGATGGCTCATTTTTTTATGCTGACGAAAAAGTACATCGTGAATACGGCAAAATGGGAAAGAGCCTCAAAAACATCGTCACCCCAGACGAGATGTACGACGAATACGGTGCTGATACTTTTCGTCTCTACGAGATGGCAATGGGCCCGCTCGAGGCAAGCAGACCGTGGAACACTCGCGATGTTGTCGGAATGCAACGCTTCTTGCAGAGACTGTGGCGCAATGTCATTGACGAAGATACAGGCCTGCTCGCTGTGTCACAGGATGCCGCTCCAGAGATGTTGCTTCGTCAATTGCACAAATGCATCTCGGGAGTCGCAGCCGATATGGAGGCGTTGCGATTTAATACCGCGATTTCAAAACTGATTGAACTCAATAACGATCTCACTCAATTTGTCAATTCTGGACATCATGCACCGGTTGGAGTAATCACCCCAATGGCCCAGATGCTGTCACCGTTGTGCCCACATCTTGCTGAAGAAATCTGGGCGCTGCTCGGTCACAGCACCTCGATCACATTTGAACCATTTCCTGTCGCCGATCCACACTTGCTTGCCTCAGAAACCATCGAAATTCCTGTCCAGATCAACGGCAAGGTTCGCTCCCGTATTGTGGTCGCAGTTGGCATGTCTCGCGACGACCTGCTTGCAGCAGCCATGGCCGACGACAAGGTAACTGCTGCCATTGGTAGTGCCACCCCCACAAAAACAATTGTCGTTGTAGGCAAACTTGTAAATTTCGTTCTCTAGATTTTTCATCCAAAAGACGCGTTCTATTTACTTGAATCGGTCACAATGGGGCTGTGACAAAACACGAACTCGTCAGCCCCAGACATAAAGTCATCGCCCTGGTCGCACATGACAATATGAAAGACGAACTGCTTGAGTGGGTCGAGCACCATCGCGACCAACTCGCTCTCCACACTCTCGTTGGCACCGGAACCACCGGAAAACTTGTATCCGACCAAACTGGGCTGAGTGTAGAAAGACTACGCAGTGGACCTCTCGGTGGTGACCAACAAATCGGAGCACGCATTGCTGAAGGCGATATTGACGTTTTGTTGTTTTTTTGGGATCCACTAGAACCACAACCCCACGACCCCGACATCAAGGCGTTACTGCGAATTGCTGTTGTCTGGAATATTCCTGTTGCGTGCAATCGTGCCACGGCTGATTTCATCATGTCATCTCCCTTGATCACAGATGAATATGTTCGCCACGTCCCAAGCCACGAGCGCTAACCATGTCGGTGACCTGGGTTCTTGGCACGTGGTGTCTTATCGTCAGTCTCTCGTTTATCTGGCCACAGGTGTGGCGAGTGTTTAAAGAGGACTCAACGCATGGTTTATCAACACTGGGAAGTCTCTACAGTCTGATTGGCTCAATTCTCTGGATGACCTACGGAGCGTTCGAACATCGGCCACCGATTTATATCAGCAACTTTTCATTCTTGATGGCGGGATCATTGATCTGTTGGCAACTTGCTCGTCACAAAAAAATGGCACGGTCACATATTCTTGCTGCGTACATCATCGGAATTTTGATTGCTTTTGTGGCTCATTCGGTTTCTGTTGCCACAGTTGGTTGGGTCGCCATTGTGGTCAGCACTTCTGGCATCTTGCCCCAGACAATTCATGTCATCAACACACACAGCCTGCATGGCATCTCCGTCATCAGCTACCGCATTACTTTGACATCATCAATCTCATGGCTCATCTTTGGCATCAGTGTTCAAGATCCGATAGTGGCTCTCCCCAACCTCATCATCGGTCCATGCGTGGCATACATCTTGATCAAAGCGCAACGCTGGCACTCTGCTGCGCGCTCCGTCGAGGCAACTTTGTAACTACAGCAAGAATTGCGCTGCTGCTGCAAGAGCCTTTACATCAGGTGCGCCACTGTACTGAAGCACAATGCGATTCACGCCTTCATTTTGCCACTGCAAACGTTGCGGATGACTTGGGTCAAGAAGCGCATCATCCCATTTGACCCACACAGAGAGAATAAAATCTGGTCGATCTTTTGACGCCTGACGCGCCGCCGCAATGATGTCGATTCGCTGTGGGTGTAATGCCCACACGTTGACGCCATCTGAGTGTTGACCAGCAATCCGCGCCAAAGAAACGCTATTCACACCAACAATTACAGGAATCGGAGTCTTGGGTTTCGCAAAGCCCAGAAACTTTTCATCTCGTTGCGGCTCCCATATTTGGCGCAGACTGGTGAGCGTCTCAACCACTCTCTCGTGACGTCGCGCCAAAACTGGTTCTACTGGGTTACCCAACGCGTGTTGCTCGGCAGCAAACGTACTGCTTGGAGATGCTCCGGCACCGACACCGAGGATGAAACGTCCATCTGAAATTTCATGCACTGATGTTGCAGCGAGTGCCAACAGACCAGGACTTCGGTTAGCGACATTAGCCACTAACGCACCAATGTTGACAGAGTGTGTCACTGCAGCGAGTGCCCCTAGCGTGGTGAAACATTCCTTCATCGAATCTGAGCCAAAGATTGCACCAGAAAAATGATCTAACACCCATACAGTGCGAAAACCTGATTGTTCAGCGACATGCGTAGCCTCAACCAACGACGACCATGAACACGATCCTTGATTGAACTGGACGTCGATAATCATTGACTATTGAGCAGCCGCACCCACTCATGGTGGGCCTCGGGCCAAATCTGGATAATTTCATTTGCTACATGCGAGTGACGGGGATCATTTTGCCAGCACCGCAACGAACCCTGCCACCAGTTGTCGTGCATCAAGGTGGACACGATTTTCCCGTAATTTTCGTCTGGTGGTTCTTGCAGAACGAGCGGCTCGCCATCTCCTTCATGATCGATTGCCGAAACATGGCAAATCATTCCTAAAAGTTCAACCTCTTCAGGTCGTGGGTCATGCCCAATCTGCATGATTGATGCCCACACAGCAGCACCGGTGACATCTGCACCAGTAATGCCACTGGGGTGCGTTGCGTTCAGTATCTGAATGGCAGTCTCAACTGCATACTGGCCAATTGGTCCGACCGTTGTTTCATACGCACGCTTCTCTGGCTCGGTGTCAACAAATATTGGATCGAAGTTCTGATCGATTCCCTGATAATTGACGACAGATCCGTGAGGCGCTGTCATCAACGCCTCAAGTAATTTGAGAAGTCCCAACAGCATCACATTTGTCCACATCCCAGAAAAATCGCTCACTGCAGACGATGACATTGCGAGTCGAGTTCGCTGTGCTGTGGCATCCCAATACAGTCCTGTAAAGATTCCCTCGATTATTGATTCCCCATCACTCTGCAAGGACACGAGATCTGCAAGATCTGCAAACGTACTTCCGGTCCATCCCAAGTCAATGATGAAATGTCTGCCGGAGGACAACAGGCCTTGCTGCTGGAGATATCCCAATAGCCGCTCACGTAACTCATGAGATGACTCAATCAGGCGTGTCTCATTGTGCGCAATCAATGCTCGCCCACTGTGTACGTCGACTAATTGGTCTCCTGCAACTGCAGCACCATCTTTGTGAAGCTCAAAGCCCAAGCGCCTGTTTAGGCGATCTACAGATAACTCCTCATCATTACCGATCATTTTTTGCAGCACCGTCAAGGTCGCTTGATTAATTGCCGCTCTCCAAACAACAGAACGAGACATCGCCATGTATCCAGCGTCACCCATCGACACATCGTCTTTTTGTAAAATATTCCAGACCCTGTGCGATAAATAACCATCGCGTGCAGCGAAATGAACAGTTGCCCCCGGTGACGCTTGCATCGCCGTTCGTGCACGCTGAATTTGATCGACAATGATGAGCGCCACAGTTGTAGTGCCTACGACGCGCTCGACGCTCCAGTCCTGGTCACACAACTCATCACGCACGTAGGCTTCGAGCCGTGAATGCGTCAGCACGCTCGGCGCTGTATTGAACTGTGCCCGATGAGATCGATTCATGTCGCCATTCACCACAACCCCAATGCCCTGGCGCGATGCTTGTACCCCATCCGCTTCGGCATTGTCTCCTACATGCAGAATCTTGATCGGTTCAACGCCAAGACGATCAAGGACTGTCTTCCATAGATGCCCATTTGACTTCATGCCGGCATGTTCACAACTTACAAAAATATCTTCTGTTGATAATCCGCTGATACCTGCAGATTCTGCCATTCGCAGTAGTTGGCTGCTCGGCAAATAGTTGTCACTTACAACCACGACTCGAACACCATGTTGGCGAGCCTCTTGGATCAATGCCACGGCACGGGGAACTGCCCGACACATCTGCACTTCAAGATCCATCTCCATTTCCATCAAAGCGACTCTCTCGCCATAATTTAATCGCAGTCGAATTTGCAGTTGATGGTAAATCTCCTCGATCGTGACATCACAGCGATCATCTATTGCTTCTT
>JAEMRC010000105.1 GCA_016463545.1 Ilumatobacteraceae bacterium | reverse complement strand
CGAAGCAATTTCAATCATCACGGAGGTGCTGTCATGACCGTGTCGCATTTATTAAACATTTCTGACCTCAGCGGCGATCAAATTACAAAGATACTCGCGCTGTCGGCGCAATCAGTTGAGTCTCTTAAGACGCCTCTGCAAGGGCAGGGTGTTGCCATGCTGTTTGAAAAACCATCGAATCGCACGCGGCATTCCATGGAGATCGCTGTTGTGCAACTTGGGGGACATCCTGTCTATACCCGAGCAGAAGAAATAGGTCTTGACGTGCGCGAGTCTGTAGAGGATGTCACGAAAATCTTAAGCGGTTACCATGGCGTTATTGCGGCGCGCGTGTTCAAACATTCTTTCGTTGAACGAATGGCCAAGGTCTCGACGGTTCCTGTTGTCAACATGTTGAGTGACCACTCGCATCCTCTTCAAGCGCTCGCTGATGCCCTGACAATGGTTCAACATGTGGGCGCACTGTGTGACCTCACCGTTGCTTGGGTGGGCGACTACAACAATGTTGCCCGTTCGTTGAGTGAGATAGTTCTTATCTCCGGGGGCCGCATGCAACTGGGTTGTCCTGTCGGCTATGGCGCGGCTGATACCGAACTGCAACGTCTCAGGGCTCTGGGTGGTTCGATTGAGCAGTCAAACAATGCTCAAGATGCAGTGAAAAATGCCCAAGTTGTGCATACGGATACGTGGATCTCAATGGGTCAAGAACAAGAGTCAATAGAACGGCGCAAGATATTTGCTGATTTCAGCGTGACACAAAGTCTGATGTCAGATGCTCAACAAGGAGCAAAATTTATGCACTGTATGCCTGCGCATAGAGGCGAAGAGGTTTCAGCCGATGTTTTTGATGGAGCGGTGAGTTTGGTTATTCAGCAAGGGCACAATCGTCTGCACTCCGCGCGCGGTGCACTTGCGTATTTGACAGGAGCAAAACAATGAGCAGCAAACAAGAGCGTCAAAGAGCTATCACCAAACTGATCGCCAAAGACGCGGTGACAAGCCAACCACAACTAAAAAAATTGCTTCATGCCCAGGGGATAGAAGCGACCCAAGCGACTGTGTCGCGTGATCTAGAAGAGCTCGGTGCAGTCAAGGTGCGCGTGCGTGACGGCGATTCTATTTATGCGATTCCAGAATTTGAACCGGAGCGCATTGCGCCCACAGATCAATTGAGACGCGTAATGGGTGAGTGGGTGGCCGAGATAACAAGCAGTGGGCCAATCGTCGTTGTGCGGACTCCACCAGGATGTGCGCATGTAGTTGCTTCGGCTCTTGACCGCAGTGCAATGACATCGCTGATCGGAACTGTGGCCGGAGATGACACTATTTTGTGTGTGGCATCAGAAGCCGCTGGTGGTGCTGGTCTTGCCAAGCAGTTGTCAGACCTCGCTGGCTTGACAAGCCATAAAAAAACAACTTCAACGAAAAGGTCCAGCCATGGCGCCGCAGTCTGATTCAGGCAAGAACGTTCAACACGGTGCAGCATTGTGGCACGGTCGTTTTACGCAAGAACCCGCCCAAGAGTTGATGGCATTTACTCAAAGCCTTTCGTTTGATCAACAACTGTGGTCATTTGACATCATCGGTTCGCTCGCTCATGTGCACATGCTCGGAGCAACAGGAGTTTTGCCTTCTGGCGATGTTGCTGTTATCACTGATGCACTGCATGCCGTAAGAACTGAGTTTGAAAACGGCGTTTTCGTTTTCATCGAGACGGACGAGGATATTCATACCGCAATCGAACGTCGTGTCACACAGATATGCGGAGACGTTGGCGGTAAGTTACATACGGCCAGAAGCCGTAACGACCAGGTCGCCACAGCGCTGCGGTTATGGTGCAAACACAATGTTGCTCAAATTGTGCAACGCACATTTGGGTTAGTCGAGACACTGGTTCTGCGTGGTGACGAGTCTGGATGGGGTCAAGACGGCATCTATCTGCCCGGATACACGCATCTTCAGCGCGCCCAGCCCGTGCTTCTGGCTCATCATCTTGCGGCACATGCATGGGCCATGTTGCGCGACATTGATCGATTGCAACAATCCCTCGAACGGCTGGACGTTTCTCCCTTAGGAGCGGGTGCTCTGGCTGGATCCTCACTGCCAATCGATCCATCTGTGTCCGCAGCACAGATGGGTTTCAGCAAAGTTTTTGCCAATTCACTTGATGCTGTGTCTGATCGTGATTTTGTCGCAGAGATACTTTTTGACCTTGCGCTTCTTGGAACACATCTATCCCGAATGGGAGAAGAGTGGGTCTTATGGACCACTGAAGAATTTGGCTTCGCCCATCTTGACGATGCTTTTGCGACAGGATCTTCGATGTTGCCACAAAAAAAGAATGCAGACATCGCCGAACTGGCGCGGGGCAAGACTGGTCGGCTGATCGGAAATCTCACATCAATTTTGGTAGTTCTTAAAGGTCTTCCGTTGGCGTACAACCGTGACTTACAAGAAGACAAAGAGCCATTGTTTGACAGCGTGAATCAAATCAGTTTGGCTCTCACGGCAATGACCGGAATGATTGCGTCAGCAACATTTCATCCTGACGCAATGGCCCACGCCGCAGATGCTCAGGCACTTGCTGCCACTGATCTTGCCGAATGGTTAGTGCTACAAGGAATGCCATTTCGTCAGGCTCATGCAGTGATCGGAGAACTCGTGCGCCAAGTTCTTGTTTCGGGTGAATCCCTGAAGTCCTTGACTGCAGCACATCCGAGCCTCGGAGACGAAGCAGCGCAACTCATTGGGGCAGGAGTCGGTGTGCGTCAGCGTAAATCGCCCGGTGCCGCGGGGCCGTCACCCGCATCGGTACAGCAAAAGTTACTGCGCCAAGAAATCGACAGACTGCGCAAGATCAGCGCATGACATATGTGCACTCGCTACGCGTTCGCTATGGCGAATGTGACATGCAACGGGTTGTATTCAACGCAAACTACTTGGTGTATTGCGATGATGCAGTTGATCGATGGATGCGAGTGTGCCTGAACCTTGAGTTCGGCTATGACCCCGACGCACATTTTGATATGACGCAGTTGTCGTTTGATTTCATGCTGAAGACCTTGACAATAAGTTGGGTATCGCCCGTTATATATGGAGATGTCTTAGATATGACATGTCGCGTGGTTCGTTGGGGGAACTCAAGTTTTGATGTTGAGGTGGCAGGTCGTGTTGGCGGTGAAGAGAAGTTTTTGTCGACAATTACTTATGTCAGTGTTGATCCTTCGACGCATCTGCCTGCCACTGTGCCCACTCGCGTACGACATGCTCTATCCGCGGAGTAACTGTTACAACCACCGCATGTGTTGTCCGTGGTATCCAACAGTCGCAAGCACGGATTCCGAGGTCGATGAACCATCCCACACTGTGACGCGAACGTCAGCGACATCGCCTGCTGGCTCCATTCGAGCCCAGACAAGAGGTTGTTCTTGAGTGGCAGATCGCCCAGCACGCGTCAATGCACCTCGGATTCCGTCGTGAACTTTGTGACCAAGGTATTGCCACACAATGGAATGAAACACAACCGTTGCGCCTGCTCGCGGGGTGTTGAGTAATTCATCAAGCCACGAATCAGCCGATGAGTTGTCGACGGTGTGTGCAGAATCTTGGGCGATTGCAATAGCCGCGTCCATGCGCTCAAAGCGGTCTATTTGATCAGGCCAGACAAATGAACGCAGACGGGATGCATCAGACGTGTTGTGTATATTGATGGGCGAGATATCAACGCCGCGCCGCGCAACAACACGTGCCGGTGAAGCACACACAGGTGGTGCGATGTCAAACCACTCGGGAGAGAACCACACAGCGGAATGTTTGTCTCCCATGACGCCAGAACCTGTATCGGCGCCAAATCGATCGAATGACAAATTCAGGCCTGCGCTCGCACCGATCTCGTACCATGTCACCTCAGCAACGCCACGCAATCCGAGCCAATGGACAAGCGCAAGTGGCACCACACTGCGACCGACCTCATTTGTTTGCACTTGGCGTTGGAGTCCATCGACAATGGCATCTTTGTGGCGCGGTATCGCATCGAGAAAATCCTGAGCAAAGGACTCGCCGACTGTGCCGCCAACCGAGGGGTAATGATGAGCCAAAGCATCATCTAGGCCATCAAGAACAACCCGATGCATCGCTCCTGCAAGTCGCAGCGGTGTTGCGTCATGGAGAGGCGTGGCTGTGGTCCCGCTCAATGAGTGCGCAACAATGCCGCCAGAGGCATAGTCCTGGGCAAGCCGTAAAAATAGATCGCTATACATTGTCGATCCAAGCCTCAAACAGCCCTTGGCCTGACGCAAGAGCGCATCATGCATATCGTCAATTGGTTCTTGCGTCACAGATATTGATTGTATGGTCGCCATTTGTCCGTGTTGGCGTATGACTCGCGTGGCAACATAGGAAGGTGCCGATACACGGGTTAATCGCTGATCTCCAAACCAGGGGACTCATTCATGATTCCACTGACGCGACTGCCCTTGAGGCCCGCCTTGATTCGTCACCGATGGGCGTTTATGTTGGCTTTGACCCCACGGCAGATTCGTTGCATGTCGGGCATCTACTTGGACAAATCACCCTTCGCAGATTTCAATTAGCAGGACATCGTCCTTTCTCGCTCGCGGGTGGAGCAACCGGAATGGTGGGCGATCCGTCTGGTCGCAGTGATGAACGCAATCTTCTTGATGGCGACGTATTGCGTCACAATGTTTCTCGAATCACATCGCAACTTGAAAAACTGCTGGACTTTTCCAAAGGCGAAACGCAGGCGACATTAGTGAATAACGCTGACTGGACCGAGCCAATGTCAGCGCTTGATTTTTTGCGTGACGTAGGTAAACACATCACGGTTAATCAAATGATGGCCAAAGAGTCCGTCAAGAATCGTCTTCAATCAGAGAACGGGTTGTCCTACACGGAGTTTTCTTACATGTTGCTTCAGGCAAATGATTTTCGTCATTTGTGTGCAGCACACAATGTAGAAATGCAAATGGGCGGCTCTGATCAATGGGGAAACATTACGGCAGGTATTGATCTCATTCGCAAGACATTGTCACGACAAGCATTCGGCGCAACATGGCCATTGGTGACAAAGAGTGACGGAACAAAGTTTGGCAAGACAGCCGACGGTGCAGTGTGGCTCGACAGCGTGCGTACATCTCCGTATCAGTTTCGACAATTCTGGATGCAAACAACAGATGATGATGCTGCAAAGTTTCTTCTTTGGTTTTCGTTGTCATCGTCAGAAGAAATTCGTGCCTGCGTTGCAACGCATTTGAGTGCTCCCGAAAAAAGACACGCACAACGCGCGCTTGCTGATGAGATGACATCGCTTGTTCATGGTGCGACTGCCGCCTCCGACGCATCGACCGCTGCTGACATTTTGTTCGGCGCAGATCCTGTGCGTGCATCTCGTGAAGCATTTGATGTTGTGTCCCACGAAGTCGAAACTGTCAGCGTGACGACGGATGATCTGCTTGATACGGTGGCCGTGCTTGTGCGCAGTGGTCTTGCCGTTTCAAATAGCGATGCCCGCCGGAGCCTGCAACAAAAGGCGTTGAAGGCAAACGGGTCCGTTCTTGACGACGAAAATCCGCTGTCAAATACACCCCTTTTGCATGGCCGATACATCCTTTTGCGCAAGGGCAAAACCACCTATCGGTTGCTTGACCTAGGGCATTAAATCTTTTGCAAATCCTTGTGGGTCAAGGGTTGCGAGGGTCCCTTTGACGGCGATAAGGTAATGCCCTTGTCACCCAGAAATGGTTCGCCATTTTTGCGTGGCGGGCACCTCTCCGCGATGTGCCAATGAGAGCTCCTTGAAAACGGAAGAGAAAACTGAACGCCAGTGCGGACAGTATGAAGGGTTTTCCCTTTGTACTGCTCGTCAATTCGGGTCGGCTTAATATCCGACCCAAAAGTAATGCTCAGAGAAATCTGGGAAGTAATAAGACAGGTTGTGATGGCGGCTATGGAAATTTATTTCCAGTTCATCACAAACTTTCCGAACTCCCTCACTTCGGTGAGATGTTCTTGATGGAGAGTTTGATCCTGGCTCAGGACGAACGCTGGCGGCGTGCTTAACACATG
>JAEMRC010000104.1 GCA_016463545.1 Ilumatobacteraceae bacterium | reverse complement strand
CCAGTACCGCTGGGGCATTTGCCGCAGCAGTGCAGCCTGGTCGCACAATGTTGGTGCTGGCAGAAACGCCATCTAATCCCCGACTCTCGATCAGCAATTTGACTGAACTTGGCGCGATCAAGGGTCCGTTTACAGTTGTTGATTCGACAATGGCGACACCGCTCGCACAACGACCACTTGAACATGGCGTTGACCTTGTGTTGCATTCAGCAACAAAAGGAATCGCGGGTCACAACGATGCGATGCTTGGAGTTGTTGCAGGCGAAAAAGATCTCATCGATGCGCTTTGGGCATACGGCGTGTTGCATGGGGCAACTGCGTCCCCGTACGACGCTCTCAACGGGCTGCGCGGTATTCGCACTCTGCCTATTCGTTTGCGCCAACAGTCAACATCGGCTTTGCAAATCGCTACCGCGTTGCAGAATCACCCGCAGGTTTCTTGCGTGATGTACCCACATCTTTCATCACACCCCCAACACGAACTCGCCATGAAGCAAATGTCGTGCGGTGGTTCACTGGTCGCATTCGAGATCGCAGGCGGAATTGACGCAGTACGACGAACATTTGCCGCACTTAAAATTGTTCGCTCGGCAACTTCATTTGGTGGCCCAGAGACGCTCCTCTGTCATCCCCAGACAAGCACGCATGTTGGATTGCCTGCTGACATGCTTGCTGCAATGGGTGTCACTGATGGCCTCGTTCGACTGTCTGTTGGTCTTGAACACCCTGACGACATTATTAACGACGTCGTTGCAGCACTGTCCGCACGCTAAAGCGCTCCTACTTTTTTGGTGGCAGTGGAAAAAATCCACTCGTTCGCTGCATGTACTCGGCGTACCCTGGCTTGCGCTTCATCATTGAACGCTCCAGCATTGGCACGCCGCTCACTTTCATTAAGAAAAATGTCATCGCCACCGGACCAATTAATCCGATTACGCCCGACCCTGTTTCGGCAGCGACAATGGCGATACCCCACCACACGAGTGAATCGCCAAAATAATTTGGATGCCGCGTGATGCTCCATAAACCCGTGTCAAGAACCTTGCCCGAACTTTGCGGATCTGTACGAAATCGAGCAAGTTGACGGTCTCCGATCACTTCAAAACTGATTCCGACACACCACACAACAATTCCGATCACTGCGATGGGACCGATACCAGGGGTTGAGTCGGCGTTTCCGAGTTGTACGGGCAAAGAAACCAGCCACATCAGGGTTCCCTGCAGTCCAAAGACAGTCACCAAACTAAAGATCGCAAACTGCGAGCCGCGCTTCTTGCGCATCGCGACATAGCGCCAATCCTCTCCCTTGCCGTGATTGCGTATATACAAATGAATCGCTAAACGTAATCCCCATATTGTCACCATTGCTGTCAGCAGATTTCTGCGAGATGCGTCTCCGTCAATAGTGAGCGCAACCACCCAGGCGACCACCACAAAACCTAAGCCCCACACAACATCAACTATTGATGCATTCTTGAGAACAACACTGAGCACCCAAGTAAATAACATCAGCGCAGTTATTGCAATCGCGCTATACAACATTGCATCGCCTTTCATATTTCTCCCCTCTTTGCCAAAAGCATTATTTCACTAAGTTTTCGATCCATCTCTAACCATTGTGCGTCGAGCCATGCAACGAAGTCGACACCTGATGGAATACTTTCCCTGGCATGGCGCGTAATGACGACGCGAGCAGCAGACTGCTTGGCGGCAACTTGTGAAAGCATCCCCCTAAAATTATTAAGTCCGTCAAATCCCACATGCGAAACCGTAATCACATCGGCATTGGGAACTGCTGCAATGAGTGCCGCCGCTCCTGCAAACTTTGGAGGGAGCAAATATTTCAGACCTGCGAGCAATGCTCCGCGCTGTGGGTCTCGGTCTCTTAGCTTTTGAAGCACTTGTGCTTGCTTCTTGGGGTTGGTGCGTGTGCCCTCAGGAAAAATGATGGCGACATCACCATCGGTCATTCCCTGAGCCATCTCAGCGATACCAGTAATTTCAGTTTGAGTATTGACAGCCCGTCGATCAACAAAGTAATTCGGCACTCGGCGACCAACAACATCAAGACACGGATCAAAAGAGAGTTCCTTTTTAAGAACAAATCGCGGCTTTAGACGCGCTTGAGCAGAAAGCACCCATCCCACAACTAATGCGTCAGCAATACTGGCGTGGCGAGAAAGCGCAACAATTGGCCCTGTTCCCAATGTGTCGAGACCTTCAATCTCAACACGCAATGAACACGTCACGCGCAATGCGCCAACGAGTCGCGACGACCACCATCGCTGAATCGCATAATGCGCCGACCGCCGATGCGACTGTCCGGAGATCCACAATGCACCTGCCATCGCTACCCCTGCGATTTCTAGCCAGCACCAACATGTGCCAAACGTGAGCAATCTCACAATCGGTAGTCGCAGTTTGCCACGAATCAGATCGATGATCGCTCCCCCGACTAGCCAAAGCGGCGCAAGAACCAGCAACAAAAGGGCGACAACGATTAGCCCACCGATTGAGACACACCGACGCAAAAGAGCACTTTCCACGTCCAAACATTAGCCAGATTGGGGTAATGATTACGAAGGAAGCCTGATTTTATTGAGTTTCAGGTTGACAAATAGTATAAATTCAATGCCATGACTGACGCCGTATTGACTCCGCCACAGATGTCTGGCGACACGGTGTCCTTTATTGTCAATGGCAACGCCGTCACTGTTGCTAGCGATCATCCTCATTTGCTGTCGGCACTGCGAGAAGAACTCAACATCACATCTGCAAAAGATGGATGTTCGCCATCAGGGCAATGCGGATGTTGCACCGTCATGATCGATGGCAAAGTGCAGGTGTCGTGTCAGTACTCGCTCGCCAAAGTCGCGGGCAAAACCGTCACAACACTTGAGGGCGTTGACGAATCTGAGCGCCAGAAATACGCCGAAGCTTTTGCGGCGTGCGGAGGATTGCAGTGTGGGTTCTGTATTCCCGGAATCGTGATGCGAGCAAAGGCTCAGGTTGACAAAAAGGGAGCAGATCTACAACGTCACGATATGGCTCGTCACCTTGGGGCTCATCTTTGTCGCTGTACTGGATATGTCAAGATTCTTGACGCAATTGAAGCAGTCGCACAAGGTACGCCCGTGCAGATAGAAAAGCCAGGTGGCATCGGATCACGGGGCATGAAATACGAAGCACTTGAATTGGCTTTGGGCGATCGTGACTATGTCGATGACATTCGTATCGACGCAATGCTTCATGGCGCCGTGCATCTCACTGCGCACACTCGTGCACAGATCATTGATATTGATACTTCTCTTGCGTTAGCAGCACCTGGAGTGGTGGCAGTTTTTACTGCTGCAGATGTTCCAGGAGACTTATATGTCGGAATCATTCATAAGGACTGGCCTGTTTTTATTCCGATCGGCGGGCAAACTGCTTTTGGTGGAGATGTGCTTGCATTTGTGGTCGCCAACACTCTTCGTCAGGCTCGTTATGCAGCCACTCTTGTCAACGTGACATATAACGAGTTGTCTCCTGTCGTCAATGTTCTGACCGCACTTGATGATTCTGAAATTGCAGTATGGAATACAGATACCAACATCTTGTCGCGTAGCGAATACGCACGCGGAGACGTTGAAGCAGCACTTGCAGCAAGTCCACATGTTGTGACACAGATTTTCCAAACTCAAAGGGTCGAGCAAGCGTTCCTCGAACCAGAAAGCACTTTGGCGGTGCCCAATACCGAGACCGGAACAATGCATGTGTACTCCGGAGGTCAAGGCGTTTGGGATGATCGTGATCAAATTTGCGCCGTACTTGCTCTTGATCCAACACGCGTCACCGTTGAGTTGGTGTCAAACGGTGGAGCATTTGGCGGCAAAGAAGACATGTCGAATCAAGCCCAGACTGCACTTGCTGCTTGGATCTTGCAGCGACCTGTCAAGTGCACGTTTTCCCGCGAAGAAAGCCTGCTGGTGCATGCCAAGCGGCACCCCATCAGAATGGAATACACCGTTGGCTGTGACAACACAGGTCTTCTTACTGCAGTGCGAGCTCGCATGGTGGGTGACTCTGGCGCCTATGCCAGTGTGGGCATGAAAGTTCTTGAGCGCGCAGCCGGTCATGCCACTGGTCCGTATCACACACCCACAGTTGATGTCTCGTCCGTTGCTGTGCGCACTAATAATCCCGTCTGCGGAGCGTTTCGTGGTTTTGGCGCCAACCAAGCACAATTTGCGATGGAAGGTTGTCTCGACCGTCTCGCCGAAAAGTTGCACATCAGTGGTTGGGACATTCGCAAACTCAATGTGATTCGACCAGGACAAGTGTGGGGCCCCGGCCAGATAATGGACGATGGCTGTATTGGCGCAGAACGCTGCCTTGATGAGATCAAGCCTCGCTACGACGCTGAGCGTGCAGCGGGTAAAGCAATTGGTCTGGGTTTGGGTCTCAAAAACTCTGGACTCGGGAACGGCTTTCGTGAAGTGACTCGAGCGGTGGTCAGATTTTGTAACGATGGAACCGTTGAGGTGCGACATGGTTGGACCGAAATGGGACAGGGTGTTCATACGGTTGCACTACAAGTTGCCGTAGAGGAACTTGGTATCTCTTCCGACAACATTCGCGTCATTGTTGATACCACTCGCCAACTTGGCTTTGGACAAACAACCGGAAGTCGTGGAACTCTTATGGCTGCAGCAAGTGTCCAACGCGCCTGCCATGCTGCAACCGCAGACGGTCGCAAACCAGAGATCGACTACATGGGTGAATATGTCATTGACTGGACACAGCATCTCGGAGAACCAGGAGTTGAGAACCCGGTTATTCACTCCACATTTGGATACGCAGCACAAATGGTAGTGATCGATCGTGCAACACAAAAGATTGAGACGGTTATTGCGGTGCACGATGTCGGTCGCGCAGTCAACCCGCAACTCTGTGAAGGTCAAGTTGAAGGATCAGTACATATGGGTCTTGGCTACGCACTCACTGAAGATTTCCCATCGGATGAGCGTGGCTTCCCCACCAACATGACGTTGAAATCACTCGGAATCTTGCGACCAAAAGATGTACCACCCATCGAAGTCACTCTTGTTGAATGTCCGCAGCCAAATAGTCCCTATGGCATCAAAGGTGTTGGCGAAATAGGACTCGTACCAACTGCACCCGCCGTTGCTGCGGCATTGCATGATGCCGACGGCGTCTGGCGCGACTCACTGCCGATGACTGCAACAGGGTCTGATTCAGACGACTGAAGAACTTGGACAAGAAGGAAAAACTATGTCGACACCAGTTGCTATTTATTTACAAGACGCACATCCGATTCGTGAGGGAATGGAATACGTGCAATATGCAGAGAAAAAAGGTTTCGATGCAGTTTGGCAAGCCGACAGCCGTCTCGTGCGTGATGCGATTGTGCCGATGTCAGCCTTTGCAGCGGTATCAGACACAATAAAAATTGGCTCAGGTGTTGTTGACTGTTGGACTCGTAACCCTGCTCGATTGGCAGCAACATTTAGCACCCTTGACGACCTTGCACCCGGGCGTGTGATTTTGGGGATTGGCGCTTGGTGGGATCCGCTCGCCCAAAAAGTTGGTGTCAGCAGGGACAAGCCATTGCGCGCTATGCGCGAGATCATTACATCTGTGCGGGCATTGCTTGCCAATGAGACTGTCACCTTTCAGGGTGAATTCGTTCATCTCGACGGAGTGGAGCTGGACTACGTGTATCAAGATCGCCGGCCAAAGGAAGTTCCGATCTATCTTGGCGCAACAGGCATGCAGATGATGGAACTCGCTGGCGAAATTGCCGACGGTGTTGTACTGAACTATCTCGTGTCGCCAGATTACAATCGAAAAGCAATTGAACATCTTGCTATCGGTGCACAAAAATCGGGACGCAATTGGGAGGACATTGATCGGCCCCAACTCGTGGTCTGTTCTGTCCATGAAGATCGGGATACTGCTATCGACATGGCGCGTCTTATGGTGACGCAGTATTTAGGTCAACAGCCACACATTATGAAAGCGTCTGGCGTCCCACAGTCTTTGCTTGACAAGGTGGGCGAAGTGCTGACATGGCCCGCTACGCATGATCAAGTAGTGGCAGCGTCACGACTGGTGCC
>JAEMRC010000103.1 GCA_016463545.1 Ilumatobacteraceae bacterium | reverse complement strand
CAGGTTGTTATGTCACTGCTGCTTCGCTGGCGTTGACACCGTTAGTTCAGTCGGGCATTATTAGTCCGTTGGGCGTCATTGTTGATGCTGCATCAGGAGTAAGCGGCGCTGGTCGCGCACTAAAGCACTCGTCGATGTTCTCAACGATTGATGAAGATTTCACTGCGTACGGTTTGCTTGATCATCGGCACACGCCAGAAATTGAGCAAGTCACTGGTGCGCAAGTTCTATTCACTCCACACCTCGCTCCAATGAACAGAGGCATTTTGGCTACGTGTTATGCACGTCCTCAAGGCAATGCGCCCACTACAGCATCATTGTTGGCTGCAATCGCAAAGTTCTATAAAAACGAGCAATACGTCGTGGTGCGGCCAAGTAGTCCTTCTACAAAAGCAACGCTTGGCTCGAACAGTGTTCATATAACTGCTCGTTTCGACGAACGTACTGGATATGTCATGGTGATTGCTGCACTTGACAACTTAGCCAAGGGCGCATCTGGCGGTGCAGTACAGTCGATGAACGTTGCATTGGGGCTACCTGAATCTTCTGGTCTGTCGAACGTCGGTGTGTACCCATGAGTTCGTTATCAACTGCCCATGTTCTTGTAGAGGCCTTGCCGTACATCCGAAGATTTGCTGGCAAAACGGTTGTTGTCAAGTTCGGCGGTAATGCAATTGCTGGAACCTCTGATCATGATGCCTTGTCTCTGTTCGCAGAGGACATCGTTCTCATGCACACGGTTGGTATTCGTCCTGTCGTTGTGCATGGTGGAGGCCCACAAATCAATGACATGTTGACTCGGCTAAATATCGAGTCGTCCTTCTCTAATGGGCTGCGCGTTACTGATGCAGCCACCATGGAAGTTGTGCAGATGGTCCTCAATGGCCAAGTGAATCCTCAAATCGTCAGTGCCATCAACACACACGGAAATGTAGCCGTGGGTCTCTCTGGTGAAGACGGACGCACGTTGCAGTGTGTTGCGCGCGATGCATCTCTCGGATTTGTCGGCGATATTGAACGGGTTCGTACCCATGTCATTGACGGTTTATTGGCAGACGGCCTTGTGCCAGTTCTGTCAACAGTTGGTGTTGATGTCCACGGACAGCCATACAACATCAACGCGGATACAGCGGCTGGTGCAATTGCCGAAGCATTGAGTGCAGAAAAGATTATCTATCTCACCGATATTGCGGGATTGCGCAAAGACATTGATGATGCATCATCACTGATTCAACGTATTTCAGTTATGGACCTTGGTGCACTCATCGCTGATGGAACCATCTCTGGAGGAATGATTCCAAAAATCGAGAGCTGCATGCAGGCAGTTAAAGGTGGCGTCAAGAGCGCACACATTCTTGACGGCCGTCTTGCACATGTTTTGTTATTAGAACTATTTACCGACCAAGGGGTCGGAACAATGATTACAGGGGTCAACTGATGTCACATCAATTTTTAGAAAATGCAACGGCTATTACTGCCAACAAGGGCCATGACTACTGCCCATTTATTCCAGTCTTTGGTGCGCCGGCTGAAATGTTTGAGCGGGGTGAAGGCACTCAACTGTGGTCCGTTGATGGGAAAAGGTATCTCGATTTTCTCAGTGGTATTGCCGTCGTGTCTCTGGGTCATGCGAATCCAGTGATTGCGAAAGCAATTGCTGACCAGGCGAACACTTTGGTGCACGTGTCGAACTTCTTTGCGAACACTGTTGCTACGAAGGCCGCGGTTGAAATATCTGGTCTCATGGCAAATGCTGGTGCAGGTGATGGTCAAGTGTTCTTTTGTAACTCTGGAGCCGAAGCTAATGAAGCAGCCATAAAACTCGCGCGTAAATTTGGCGGTCGTGGTCGTCATGGCATCGTGACCGCATATGGCAGTTTTCACGGCCGCACATTGGGTGCGCTGGCGCTTACGGGTCAACCTGCAAAGCACGAGGTCTTTCAACCGATGCCAGATGGATTTCGGTATTGTGAATTCGGTGACATTCAGTCACTAAGGGCGCAAATTGATCCGACTGTTGCTGCGGTGATGTTGGAATCCATTCAAGGTGAAGGTGGAGTCATCCCTGCTGATCCTGCGTACTTACAGGCCGTTCAACAACTGTGTAAAGAGCGTGAACTGTTGCTGATCATTGATGAAGTGCAAACTGGGTTTTGCAGAACCGGAAAATGGTTCGGTTTTGAACATGCTGGCATTTCACCTGATGCCGTAACAATGGCAAAAGGGATGGGCAACGGAATGCCTGTCGGTGCATTGTGGGCACGTCGTGATATCGCATCAGTTCTGCAACCTGGCGACCACGGATCTACGTATAGCGGTACAGCACTTGCAACGGCAGCTGTGTCAGCAGTGATCTCGGAGATGAAGAGGCTGCACGCAGACGAGTTGGCTGTGCGTCAAGGCGCGCGACTGACTAAGGGACTTCTGGCGATTCCCGCCATTGATTCTGTAAGAGGTTCTGGTCTGTTGCTTGGGGCTCAACTTGTAGAAGGTCTCGTCGCAGGTGATGTTTATAAAGCACTTTTGGAAAAGGGCCTGATAGTGAATGCTGTAAATGCCTCTACGTTGCGTCTCGCTCCACCACTAACGGTAAGCGATGCAGAAATTGATGAAGCAGTAGCTCTCATTGGGGAAGTCTTGTCATGACTCGTCACCTTGTAGACATTGCATCTCTATCGGCGGTACAACTCCGTGAGATCTTGAACTTTTCCATCGAAGCGCCTAAAGCGGCGTTATCAGGCAAGGGAGTCGCTCTCATCTTTGAAAAGCCTTCCAATAGAACTCGGCACTCAATGGAGATGGCTGTTGTTCAATTGGGTGGACATCCCGTGTACACACGTGGAGAAGAAATAGGTCTCGACATGCGGGAGTCAGTTGAAGACGTCACTCGCATCATGGCTGGGTATCACGCTGTAATTGCAGCGCGAGTTTTTCGTCATTCATTTATTGAGCGTATGGTGGCTGTATCGGACGTACCCATCATCAATATGTTGAGTGATGCTTCACACCCTCTTCAAGCTCTTGCTGACGTGATCACAATGGAAGAACTGGTGGGGTCAGTCTCCGGACTCACGGTTGCTTGGATTGGTGATTACAACAATGTTGCGCGGTCATTAACCGAAGCGGTGTGCCTCCTCGGTGGAACAATGTCTCTTGGTTGTCCATCTGCGTACGACGCAGATGATGATGAATTGGCACGTCTCGCATCACTCGGGGGCAGTGTCCGTCAATGTGCGTCTCCGCAAGAGGCCATTGCAGGAGCTGATGTTGTCCATACAGACACCTGGATTTCCATGGGTCAAGAAAAAGAGTCCGCAATGCGTCGCAAAATCTTTTCGAAGTATTGCGTGAATGCATCGCTCATGGCTTTGGCGGCACCAAACGCAAAGTTTATGCATTGCATGCCAGCCCATCGTGGTGAAGAGGTATCGGCAGATGTATTCGACGGTCCGAACAGCGTGGTAATCCAGCAGGGGCATCACCGTCTCACTGCTGCACGGGGTGCCTTGAAGTGGGTAATGGAGAAATCATGAGCAGTAAACAACAACGTCAACAAATGGTGACTCGACTGATTGCACACGACAACGTGTCCAGTCAGCCACACCTTCAAGAACTATTGAAAGCCCAAGGCATTGAGGCAACTCAAGCGACCATTTCGAGAGATCTTGAAGAACTGGGTGCTGTAAAAATTCGCATCGCCGGGGGAGACTCGATTTACGCAATTGCAGAGTATGCGCCTGCTCGCGTTGCGCCATCAGATCAGTTGCGTCGCGTTATGGCTGAATGGGTCGCAGAAGTAACTTCAAGCGGGAATCTGGTTGTCGTGCGCACGCCTCCAGGTTGTGCTCACGTTGTTGCGTCTGCTCTCGACCGCAGTGGTCTTGTCGGGCTATTGGGCACAGTTGCTGGTGACGACACCATCATGTGCGTCGCCACTGAAGAAGTTGGCGGCACAGGTCTCGCCGAGCAATTACGTTCGCTCTCAGGCGTCACAGACGCCACTGGCGGCACTCCACGAAAGAAGGGTGCAGCTCATGTCTGACAAAAAGGTTTCCGAAGGTGCTGCACTGTGGCACGGGCGTTTTGACGTTGCCCCAGCAGATGACTTAATGGCGTACACCGAAAGCTTGTCGTTTGATCAACGCTTATGGCGTGATGACATTGACGGTTCCCATGCTCATGTTTCAATGTTGGTGTCAGTAGGGCTTATGTCGCAAACAGACGGAGCTTCGGTTCTGGCCGCGCTGCAAAGTGTCGGAGATGAGTTCTCAAAAGGCACGTTCCTGTTCGAGCCAACAGATGAAGATATCCATACTGCAATTGAACGTCGGGTGACGCAGATCGCTGGCGAACCAGGCGCTCGTATTCATACCGGGCGCAGCAGAAACGATCAGGTGGCTACAGCAATTCGTTTGTGGTGCAAGCGTGAGGTTGCAATAGTGGCATCACACGTTCTTGCATTGGTGAAGACCTTGGAAGATCGCGCTGTCGAAGCGGATGCAAGTACACCGCCCGTCAGAATGCCCGGCTACACACACGTACAACATGCTCAACCGGTTCTGCTGTCTCATCATCTGCGTGCCCATTCATGGGCATTGCTGCGCGATGTCGACCGCATCTCAGATGCCCTCGCTCGCCTTGATGTGTCTCCGCTCGGTGCAGGTGCTCTTGCAGGTTCATCTTTGCCGATTAACCCTGCACATTCTGCCGAGACCATGGGGTTCGCAACTACGTTTGCAAACTCTCTTGATGCAGTATCAGACAGAGACTTCGTTGCTGAAATTCTGTTTGACATAGCCCTGCTTGGTGTTCATCTCTCGCGTATTGGTGAAGAGTGGGTGTTGTGGACCAGCGCAGAGTTTGGCTTTGCAGTGCTAGACGATGCGTATGCAACTGGATCTTCGATGTTGCCGCAAAAGAAGAATGCAGATATTGCGGAATTGGCTCGTGGAAAGGCTGGTCGACTCATCGGAAACCTCACAGGGCTTCTCGCGATGTTGAAGGGCCTTCCTCTTGCGTACAACAGAGACTTGCAAGAAGACAAAGAACCTCTCTTTGATTCAGTTGATCAGGTACGTCGTGCACTTGTCGCTATCAACGGCATGATCAAGACAGCCACCTTTAAGACGGACAGGATGATTGATGGCGCTGACGCAGAAGCGTTGGTAGCGACAGACCTGGCCGAATGGCTTGTGCACCGGGGAACACCATTTCGCAAGGCGCACTCGATTGTCGGCAAGATTGTGCGTGATTCGATTGCAACAAACGCACCGATGGTTGACATTGTTCGTGGTCATGAATCGTTCGGTCCAGATGCTGTTTCACTCTTCAATCCAGGAGTGTCAGTTGAGCGGCGCCAGTCGCCAGGCGCATCAGGCCCGCTGGCATCGCAAGAACAACGCGCCAGATTGATGGAAGCAATTCGTAGCGCCGAGGCGCGCTTGACATGACATTTGTTCAAGAGTTCCGCGTGCGTTACAACGAATGCGACATGCAGAACATCGTGTTCAATGCCAACTATTGGGTATATGCCGATGATGCTGTCGCGCAGTTTGTGCGTCAGGGGCTTGCTGATGAGCTCGGTAAGGATATTTCCGATGTAGATCTCATCGCTGTTGGTTTCGATTTCATGTTGAAAACAGCGACGGGCACGTGGCACAAAGGCGCTAAGTACACAGACATCATTCACGCTGCGTGTTCAGTGTCGCGCTGGGGGAACACTTCCTTCGATGTGACAGTTGATATGAGAGTTAATGGTGAGCAAGTGTTTGACAGCGTCATTACTTATGTCAGCGTGACCCCAGGTGCGCCGCAACCAGCGCCCGTGCCAGATGTAGTTCGTCGAGCGTTGAGCTAGAGCCACTTCATGTTTTGGCCGTGATACCCAATCTCGGCCAATCGAAAGTGACGTGGTTCAGAACTTGATCCGTCGAAGACATCAACTTGAATATCCGCTACCGGTCCAGCTGGCTCCATGCGTGCCCACACTATGGGTGCTGTAGGTGTGGCAGTTTTCCCGGCGTTATAAACAGCCCGCTTCAATCTGTTTTGTGTTTCGGTTCCTAGGTATTGCCACACGATTGAATGAAAAATCAAGGTTGCATGCTCGCTTGGGCGCGAT
>JAEMRC010000102.1 GCA_016463545.1 Ilumatobacteraceae bacterium | reverse complement strand
ACAGCACCTTGAAACTCATCATCGGCGGCGTACTCACCGTGTCAGCCGCAATCATTGTGCTTCTGATTCAACTGAACCAGAACGTCTCGCACCTCTGATTCGTAGCGGGTTTATCTTGAACAGCAATCGAAACGATAATCCCAGCAAATTTATTGATACTAGATATGAATTATTACTTGGCCGAGCATTTCTGTTCTGACTCAATTTTGGCAGCATCATCGATCCACCGAAGATCAACTTTACGCTGACTACTCGTTCCGATTTCTTTTGTACTTTTTCTCTCTCGCTCATATCCGATAAAGGCTCACTCTGTGAATAGTTGGCAGATAACTATCTTGGACCCCGTTTGTCGGTCTATCTGTTATGAGGCTAACACAGTGTTTTCGGTGAACCCAGGTCACAGTAACTGGCTTTGATGTGTTGTTCTTTGCATTCGTCTCTGTTAACTTAGTTTCCTGAGGCGGCGCGATGCATCACGCCGCGACGAAGGAGAAACACATGAAACGATCTATTTTTCTTAGCGTTGCATTTTTACTGCTCGCCTCTGTTGTTGGTCAATCCGCTTCGCCTACGTCGGTCGTCGCGGCGGAGACCGCGGCACCAAAATACGACCAGCAAGAAGGAATTAATAGCTGCACCAACGACGGCGTTCTTCCTTGCTATGACGGTGCTGATGATTCTTTCACTATCTATATGGCACCGTGTACAGCCAGCATCACAAATTTTTGCTACACGGCAACAGTAGATAACCAGCCGGCACCTTCGACTTTACAATTTGTAGCGTATATAAGCGCTGCGAAGACTAACACGCCCAGTGCATTTGACTACGCCGGATACGAATCTGCCTTCACCGCTTACTATGTTGCCCCGGGTGGCACACTAAATAAGCGGGAGAGGTTGAGCGACTGTTGCTGGGTTCCGCCTAACCAAACTTCCGGCAATGGCAAGGTTGATCTGACCTCCGCCAACATCGCGGGTAAAGTCATCAAGGTTGTCATGAAATACAAAACGGTGAGTCTGCCGCAAGTTAGCGTGGTCGTTGCCGATGATGGCAATATGGAATTTGATCTTGTCGGTGAAGACTTGACGGTCACAGCAGAAGGTAAAGCGGCGCGGGTAGCCGTTGATTCTGTGGCTCAACACATCAACTTCGATACAGAAAAAAATGATGATACAAGCCTTCCTTGGATTAATCGTTGCGGCATCCCGAGCATGAAATTCGTTGTGTGTAATGTAGATAAAGCAGCAACAGACGGATTGATGTTCTACGGGAAGTCAAAGACATTTTCCTTTCCTCCGGGAAGCACGAACGCGTCTGGCGTTTGGGTATCAACCAACGCAACGTATTTTCATTTTCCTAAGGCCGCACCTGTCAACAACGTGCTGCAGGTGTCGGTCGCGACTGCCGCACCACACTATTTAGCCGACGGAACTACCCTGAATGAGGGCAACTTCAATGCGTTCTTATCCAACCCTATTTTGAAGCAGTGGGGGATCGAAAAGACGGCAGAGAAACTGAAGGCAGCGCTTTCCGCCACAGTCACGAAAGGGACTACTGAAGAAGAAGTGGTCCCCGAACTTGTGATTACCGACGATGGAGTGAAAGTCAAGTTTCCCAAGATCTCGTTCTCGGCCCCGGTCATCGCCGTAAAGAATAAACCGGCTACATCTGCGGCACCGAAAACAACGGGAACAACTCCTGCGGCAACTCCTGCGGCAACTCCTGCGGTGGTTACCAAAACGCTGAAGCGTGGTAATTCAGTGTCGTTATCGTCTCTCATTAAGCCTGTTGGGACCGGCAAACAAACGTGGAGCGCCGCGGGCGGTTGCGTAGTGAAGACTAAGACTTTGGTCGCACCAAAGAAAAAGACGACTTGCACTGTGACCCTAAAGCAAGCCAAATCAGGGAAAACAAGGGCCTCGACGCGTAGCATCACGGTGAAGGTGCCCTAGCCCATCAGTAGTTCAAGGTGTATGACGTGTGCACTTTTACCATCAGGGAAATTGAGCGTCGTTACAAAAGTCATTTCATCAACCTAGCGACGGACGCTTCAAGTACGTCTCACGAACTTCTTGAACCCAAGCAATTGCGATGGTATGACATACGGTGGCAAGGTGAAATCCACGCTGCGTGCCTCAATCGGACCACGAGATCAGCGAGTCAAAGGCGTGGCAAGCGGGCGTGAGTTCATTGCCATCGTGACTGCCCTGATGGCAAGTGGTGCCCTGGCCATTGATCTGATGCTGCCGGCCTTCCCAGACATGCGACAAGAATTTGGGATGTCTTCGGACTCGACGCAAGTGGGGTGGATAGTCACTGCATTTTTCTTGGGCATGGCAGTTGGTCCGTGGATATACGGGCCGGCATCTGATCGATATGGACGGCGTGGTTTGTTATTTGGGGGAATGGCCCTCTACATAGCGAGCGCTCTCCTTGCCTGTGTTGCACCGTCGTGGGAGTGGGTGATTGTGTCGCGCTTTGTGTGGGGACTCGGAGCGGCAGCGCCACGCACGCTCAGCATTGCGATGATTCGCGATCGGTATGAAGGAAACGCAATGGCACGTCTGATGTCCAACATCATGGCGGTATTTTTGCTAGTGCCAATCCTTGCCCCCGGGATTGGAGCAGGATTGATTGCCATTGCTCCATGGCGAATTGTCTTTTGGTTTCCTGCTGTCATCGCGAGTGTTCTCATGCTGTGGGCGACGCGACTCCCTGAGACATTGGAGCCAGAGCGACGTCGAGCACTCACTCGTTCAGCATTTGTTCAGGCCCTCAAAGAAGTAGTCGGCCACAGACAAACTGTTTGCTTTACCCTAGCCATTGCTTTTTTATTCGGAGTCATGACCTCGTATTTAGCAAGTTCAGAAGTGATTCTCTCTGATGTATACGGCTACGGTTCATGGTTTCCATTGTTCTTTGGATCTGTTGCCATCATGCTTGCGCTTAATTCCCTCAATAATGCGCGCCTGGTTCACAATATCGGCATCACGCAACTCGTGCGTCGCATGGTGGTGGTGGCAATGTGCACGTCGTTCGTATTTCTGCTTATTTCACGTCTCAATCACGGTCATCCGAACTTTTGGCTCTACGCAATCGGAATCGCGTGCGTGATACCTGTTGCTCAGGGTCTTGTGCCGATCTGTAATACCGCAGCAATGATTCCGCTTCCACATGTGGCCGGAACTGCATCAGCGATAATCAGCACTGTCACAACTGCCGGTGGTGCGTTACTCGGAAATATTGGCAGTTCTGCTTTTGACGGAACCGTGCAGCCATTAGCAATTGCGCTAATGGCATACGTGCTTATTGCTGCTGTTTTGATTTTAATTGGTGCAACATCTAGCAAGACTGAGAACTATTTTTAGCCCACTTCAGTGAGATTTATCTGAAATGTGAACCAGCCAGCGCACAGGGTTGTTGCTTTTGAGGCGACCCGAGCGAACTTGCTAAGTAATTTTTGTTACTTTGCTTTGACGCTTTTAGCGACGCTCGCCGCCCCACTTCCGGTCGCGTTCACCGCACGAATCATAACTCGATAGACGCTGCCTTTTAGCAATGAACCCGTGGTAACTGAACGCTTGATCTCCAACGGCGAGGACGTGTCAGCAGGACTGAACGCTTTCCAGATTGTGCCGTTGTTCGTTGAATACTCGTAATTAGTGATCGATGAGCCGCCATTTGAACTCGGCGCTGTAAAAGCCACAGACAACTTGCCTGAAGTGACACTTACCGCACTAATTGTCGGCGCATCAGCAACCGGAATTGGCTTGCCAGACTTCATAGCGCTCGCCGCACCACTCCCAGCAGCGCTGACGGCACGAATCTTGACCTTGTACGTCGTGCCATTCACCAACTTACCTGTGGTATCTGAACGCTCGATGATCACCAACGGCGTAGTCGTGACAGCAGGACTAAGCGCTTTCCAGGCTCTGCCGTTGTTCGTTGAATACTCGTAATTAGTGATCGATGAGCCGCCATTTGAACTCGGAGCTTTAAAAGCCACAGACAACTTTCCTGAAGTGGCAGCTACAACACCAATTGTTGGCTTACCAGCAACCGAGACAACAGTCATCGTTGTTTTGTAGCCAAGCCCACTGACAGGGGCAAACATCGCAACGACATGACTTCCGAGTGAGATTGTTGATGACAGGGCACCCGATATCGTGACCGATCCCAAGGCATCAGCAGTCGCTGTTGCCACAATTGAAGATGAGTCAACAATTAACTGCACTGTCTCAAATGGAACGAAGCCATTAGATGTTGCAGTAATTGAAGCGCCTGCTGCCGGGGTGGCAGTCGTTGTCAACAGTGTTTTCTCTTTTAGAGCATCCAATGTTTCTTTGGCTGGCGCGACGTTGGGAACAGTGGTCGGATTGGCAACACGAACTTCATAAACAGTCGTCGTGCCTGACAACTCGTTGGCCGTAATCAGCAGGGGCTTTAAGGTGGGACTCTGAACTGCAGGAACAAAAACAAATGACTCTGGACTGACGTCGTACGAGCCTGGAGTTGTGTTGTTTGCGGGAGAAAGTCCTAAGCCAGCAAGAGCCATGTTTGTATATCGAATAAACGTAGGGGCGGCCGGGTTGCTGATGTCGTAGGCCATGATGCCACCCATGCGTTCAAGCCCAATAAAAGCGAAGGTTTGAGTACCAATCGTTCCAATAGCGAGAGCTTCGGGTTCAACCCCTTTGGAAGTTGAACGACCATCCATTCGAGCGGGTTGACCTTGAACCATCAACAAACTCGAGGCGGCACCACTATCGCTGTCGGAGTTAAAGGCTGTCGGATAATCACGAAGTGCGACTTCTTCAAATTGTGATCCGCTGTCCCACACTAAAGTTCCATCAGCCTTTCTGATTGTAAAAGAGCGACCACCGAAGGTGTACAGGTTTGTTGTTGTACCAGAGACTGGAGCCCTCGTCGGAAAAGCTAATGTTGTTTTTTGGGCACCTAGTTTGGCATTGACTTTCACCGCATCATTGGCGGTGTCCCAGTAGGCGGCGAAAGAATCAGCACCCGAGGTGTCACCAAAAGTTGACTCTTCTTTATAACAAGTGTAATCACGCGCATCACCTTCATTGGCGGTGACTAAATAAGTTTGGCCAGAGACGGAATAAGACGCAATGGTGTCAGGCATGTACATGCCTTTCAAAGGAACACCCGCATAAGAAATTGGATTAGCAAGCGTCTTATTTGAGGCGCTGTCTACTTTGCTGCCATCATACAAGAGTCCTGCTGCGCCCCAATCTTTGTAGCCCAACGAAACAACATCAGTAATTGTCTTTGTAACCAAATCAACAATTGCTACAGCGTTTGCTTCCTGCAGAGTTACGTACGCTTGTGTTCCCGACACATTTGTCGTGATGTATTCTGGTTCAAGATCTTGATCTGCTGAAGAACCCGGAAAAAATACGCGCACATTTTTGGCAAGAAGATCAGTTTTATTAAAACCAGAAAAGTCCAAAGTCTTCACCGTCGCATCGGCTGCACCGTTTGTAACATCTATCAGTGAAATTGTGCCCTTAGGGTCGCTTACCAGGGTAGGGTCCTCGACCTCAAGAGCCGTCGTGGCGGTATTCTCCAGCGCACAAATTGGCTCACCTTCATTGGCGACGAGAATAGTTTTTTTGTCGGGAGTAAAACTCACATGGTCAGGCAAATTGCCGACTGTCAGACTTTTCAAAACTTGACCATCGGTACTCATGAGTACCACGCGACCATCAGTAGCAGTCCTGCGACCCGTACTATCAGTAGTCGGACTCGAGTCAAGGGCTGCTGCGACAATTCCGTTACCGACTGCAACACTTTGAACGCCGACCCCATAGCTACTTAAGTCGACATTGGCCACAAGGACTGGGGCGACAGGATTTGCAATACTAACGATATTTATTTTATTGGTTGCACCGTTCGTAATATAAATTTGCTTAGTCGATGAATCAAAAGCAGTAATTTCTGAGGCGCCAAGTCCACCACTTCCAATATAAGTGCCAAGCGGAACAAGTTCCAGAACAGCGTTGGCAGTTGGGGCTACTGCCACAAGCGGCTCACTTACCCACAGAGTTGGAATAGCAACCGCTAAAGCGATGGCTCCCGTTAGAAACAGTCGACCTTTGATCTTTGACATAATTTTAAGAAACCTTTCACGCAGAAGCCGAGTGCTAAAGCGGAGCAACTATGACAGGTCAATAAGAACTTGGACTGTCCGTAAGGCAAAAATCAGTGAACATTCCGGTTAACACAAGCCTGATGGCATACGTGCTTATTGCTGCTGTTTTGATTTTAATTGGTGCAACATC
>JAEMRC010000176.1 GCA_016463545.1 Ilumatobacteraceae bacterium | reverse complement strand
GTTTTTGGCGAATTTCTTTTTCACCCGCATCGCTGGAAAGTTTTTCTCCGGCAAGTGCAGTGAGCCGGGCACGCAACGACGCAACTTCGCGACCTGACAAGAACAAACGTAAAGCACGAAGTTCTCCGACAATTTCTCCGTGACGACGAGCAGCTTCTGCTTGACGCTCTAGTGGGCGCAGTTGGCGACGTACTTCACGAATGAGATCTTGTACGCGCAACAAGTTGACTTCAGTTGCCTCTAGACGACGCTCAGCCTTTTCTTTGCGCTTGCGATACTTCAGAATGCCTGCGGCTTCTTCAATAATGGCGCGACGGTCCTCTGCGCGAGCGGTTAGTACCGCATCAATTTGGCCTTGACTGATAATGACGTGCTGTTGACGCCCTACGCCTGCATCAGACAAAAGATCCTGCACATCGAGCAACCGGCATTCAACGCCATTTATGGCATATTCGCTGTCGCCGTTACGAAATAAAATTCGCGACACGCTGATTTCAGAAAAATCCAAGGGCAGCAGGCCTGCAGAGTTATCAAGTGTGAGGGTTACCTCAGCACGACCAAGTGCTGCACGCTTGTTTGTGCCACTAAATATGACATCTTCCATCTTTTGGCTTCGCACAGAACTGGGAGCTTGTGCACCCAACACCCATGCAATGGCATCAACAACGTTCGACTTGCCCGAACCGTTTGGACCGACCACAACAGTGACACCTGGCTCCATTTCAAGGACGGTGGAATCGGCAAAGGACTTGAAGCCCTTGAGGGTGAGAGATTTAAGGAACACGGCGTAACCAACAGTAATAGACGAGCACCGTGTTTCGGGAATGGCACTCTATTTCTGACAGCGAGGGCAATATGCCGTGGACCTGCCTGCTGCCACGACTCGGACAATGTCTGCTTTTCCACAGGTGACACATCTCTTTCCATCTCGTCCATAGACACGATGTTCTGCCTGAAATGATCCGGTTTTGCCTTCAATATCGACATATTGGGAATCATCGAGAGTTGACCCCCCTGCCGCAATTGCATCTGTCAATACCTCAGAGATGTACTGCGCAAGGCGACGAATCTGCATGGCGCTCAGCGAGTCCGCGGTGCGATTCCACCTCAGACCAGCACGATGCAAAATCTCGTCAGCGTAGATATTGCCAATTCCTGCGACCACATGCTGGCTGAGCAACAGAGGTTTTATGGCTCCGCGTTTTCCCTTCAGGCGATCCGCCAGAACAGTGCTGTCGAAATGCTCACAGATGGGATCAACGCCAAGCCGGATGAGTTCTGGCAACACGTGCGCAGTATGCGCCGGGTCGAACACCACCACTTCGCCGAAGGTACGAGGGTCAACGAACCACATTTCATCGCTGACGCCATCTCTCGCAGATAATGACAACACCACGTGAGTATGAGCTGGACGTTTAGTTCCGACTGGTTCCACCAATACGCGTCCACTCATGCGTAAATGGATCATCATCTCTTCACCAGAATCTAAGTCACACAACAAATACTTGCCACGACGACGCGCCGTTGTAATTGTCACCCCAGTTAAACCATGGATAACCGCCTCACGACCAACGCGGCGTACTGATCGTTCTCGACCAACCTCTACCG
>JAEMRC010000024.1:15728-25587 GCA_016463545.1 Ilumatobacteraceae bacterium | reverse complement strand
GTGTTGACGGGCAGATGTCTTCGAGTTCACAAATGTCACATTTGGGTTTTTTGGCATCACATACTCGACGCCCATGCAAGATCAAGCGTAAGCCGAATCCACCCCATTGTTCTGGTGGCAAAAAATCATTGAGAACTCTTTCGACTTTGACGGGGTCTTCTTCAGTTGTGAGTCCCAGCCGGCGCGATAGTCGACCCACATGCGTGTCAACGGCGAGACCTGGCAAGTCGTAGACAACACTTCGTAACACGTTGGCAGTTTTGCGACCAACCCCTGGCAACGTAATGAGGTCTTCGAGGTCAACGGGAATCTCGCCACCAAAGCGCTCCATCACATTTTGCGCCATACCCACAAGGTTGCGAGCCTTCGTCTGAAAAAAACCAGTGGATCGCACCAACTCCTCAACATCGGCAACATTGGCAGCGGCAAGTTTTTTTGGTGTCGGATATTTTTTAAACAATGCTGGTGTCACCATATTGACCCGCACATCGGTGCATTGAGCAGACAAGATGGTCGCCGCAAGCAACTCAAAGGCGTTGGCATGCGTGAGTTCACAGAGCGCGACGGGATAGATCTCGACTAATCGCCGTTCAATCTCTCGAGAACGTGCTGCTGGAGTTCGGGGCTTTCCCACGGCGCGAGGGTACCCTTTCTTTATGCGTTCTCTCGTCATCAAACGGCAAATGAATACTGCCGACATCCAGAATATCTCTGGATTACTTGCCGATGCCGAGCGCGCAGACGGAGTTCGTCCCCTGAGCGACCATCTCTGGCTTGATCTGCGTCAAGGTGGACGCCCAGGATTTATTGGCCTCATTGCCACCGAAGAAGGTCACGACCATCCCGTCGCATATTGCCAATTGTCTCGCGGAAACGATTCCTGGTCGCTTGATCTCGTAGTACACCCCCATCATCGCTACGACATGGCCATCATTGGCCGCGAACTTGTGACATCAGCCCTCGAAGTGGTCAAGACCGAAGGCGGAGGCCATGTGCATTGGTGGGTATTTGAAGCATCACAACTACACCGTGAGTTGGCCCATGAATTTGATTTACAACAAAGTCGCGAATTGTTGCAACTTCGCGTTGCGCTTCCGCTTGCACCATCAGTCGCCGTGCGGGCTGACTCACTCATCACCCGTTCATTTGATTTTTCACGTGATGCCCAAAACTGGCTCGATACGAATAATGCAGCGTTTGCCCAGCACCCAGAACAAGGGGCGTGGGAGATTGATGTCTTGCGCTCGCGTATTGCCGAGCCGTGGTTTGATGCAAAAGGATTTCTTATCCACGACATCAACTCTGAGCTTGCCGCATTTTGCTGGACAAAACTGCAAACCGATACGACACCACTCTTGGGTGAAATCTACGTGATTGCCGTTCACCCGTCATTCACCGGGAGAGGCTTGGGTTCAGCAATCACGGTTGCGGGCCTTAATTACCTCTCAAAGTCAGGAGCAGAGGTCGGGATGCTGTTCGTTGACTCCACCAATACCGCCGCCATCGCAATGTATAACGCACTTGGCTTCGTCGCTCATCACACAGAAATCGCTTTCGTAGGCGACATTTCGCAGTAATAGCGTCGTCACCCAAGAACGCCAATAGCCTGAAGCCATGTCTGACACCACTTTGCCTCGTTGGTCTGTCTCTGATCTTCATGATTCACTGTCGTCTCGTAGTTTTACCGATGACATGGAAAATCTTGCCTCCGATGTCTCTCGTCTTGAGTCACTCTTTGAACACCACAACGTACGCGACGTAAATCGCGACGTCACCGATGCCGACGGCCCCGCAGCAGATGAAATTATTGTGGCGGTCAATCGGGTACTTGCGCACTCTGAAATCTTGGAGGCATATGTCTATGCAACTGTCACCACCAACTCACGAGACGAACAAGCACAGGGTTTACTCAGCGAAGTAGAAGTTCTCGACTCTCGAGTGCGTCCGTTGCTCGCGCGCCTCGCCCAATGGATCGGATCACTCGGCATCGATGCACTCAGTGCCAAAAGTACTCAGGCGCACGAACACTACGGACCACTATTGCGACTTGCCCAACGTGCTGCTCATCAGATGCCCGAAGCCCAAGAAGGCTTGTATGCCGAACTCGCAACCACTGGTTCTGGGGCATGGGGTCGTTTGCAAGGTGACATCACATCTCAACTCAGCACCACAGTCGCGTTTCCGGATGGATCAGAGCGCGAGATGCCCATGCCTGCTATTCGTGGACTAGCGAGTCACGCCGACGAAGCAACCCGCCGCGCGGGCTACGAAGCAGAAATGAATGCGTGGCCTCGCGTTGCTGTTGTCTGTGCAGCGGCAATGAACAGCATCAAGGGCGAAGCAAATACCGTCAATGCCAAACGTCATTGGGAATCACCTCTTGAAGCATCTCTTTACGGCAACAGCGTGAGTCGATCAACATTTGACGCAATGCAAAAAGCAGTCACTGATTCACTTCCAGATTTTCGTCAATGGATGAAAACTAAATCATCACTACATGCATCTGGTGAGTCGTTGCCATGGTGGAACATGATGGCTCCGTTGCCAGTCGGCGCCGACAACATCTCCTGGGACGAAGGCATCGCATCTGTACGAAACGCCTTTGGCACATACAGTCCAGAACTGGCTGCTCTCGTTGATCGCTCTATCAATGAAAAATGGCTCGATGCAGAACCTCGCGACGGCAAAGTAGGTGGCGCATTTTGTATGCCCTTCGTGGGAGACCGGTCGCTTGTTCTTTTGAATTGGACCGGCAGTGCTGATAGCGCCCAAACAACTGCACACGAACTTGGGCATGCGTATCACAACACGCAACTATCACAACGCACTCCATTGCAAAAACGTCTTCCGATGGCACTCGCCGAAACCGCAAGTATTTTTTGCGAAACACTAATGGTCGAAGCAGGGCTCGCCTCTTTGCAGGGAAATGACCGACTTGCTCTTCTTGACGTCGACCTCGTTGGCTCAACTCAAGTGGTTGTAGATATTCACAGTCGCTTTTTATTCGAGACAGAAGTTTTTGCTCGGCGCCAACGACGAACACTCGGAGTAAGCGAACTCAATGAGCTTATGACAGATGCACAAGCCGCTGCATATGGTGACGGACTCGATCAATCCACTGCGCACCCACACATGTGGGTACTCAAACCCCATTATTACGGAAGCCATTTTTACAACTGGCCCTACACATACGGGTTGCTCTTTGGACTTGGATTGTTCTCACAGTTCCAAGCTGATCCTGACAAGTTTCGACATGGCTACGACACGCTGCTCTCGCGTGCCGGAATGGACACGGCAGAAGAACTCGGAGCAGCCTTCGGCTTTGACGTCACAGGCGAAGCCTTCTGGACTGCAAGCCTTGATGTTGTTCGGACTCGCATTGCCGACTACAACACGCACGCACGATCGGCTCTTGGGTCATGACCGCAACATCTCTCTACGACGCTTCCCGCGAGGACCTCGCCAAAATATTGGCCGGACAACCCAGGTATCGCATTGACCAGGTTTGGGAAGGTCTTTACACTCACCTCAAATCGCCAGCGGAGATCTCTTCGCTCCCCAACAATTTACGCAATGTCCTACAGACTGCTTTGCCGATGTCATTGCATGAGGTCTCACGTACTGTCGCTGACGACGGAGACACAATCAAGTTCTTATGGAACCTCGTCGATGGCGGTTCCCCTATTGAGACCGTCTTGATGTATTACGAAGATCGCGCCACTGTATGCGTCAGCACTCAAGCGGGATGTGCAATGGGTTGTGGATTTTGTGCAACTGGTCAAGCAGGCTTCACTCGTCACATGACAACGGGCGAAATTGTCGAGCAAGTTATTTTGGCATCACGTATTGCTGCCGAGCGCGATATACGCGTTGGCAATGTTGTGTTTATGGGAATGGGAGAACCACTTGCTAATGAGTCTGCAGTGTGGGGTGCAGTTGAAAAGATGAACCACGACATGGGCATCTCAGCACGACATCTGACTATTAGCACTGTGGGGATCATTCCCGGAATCCGAACTCTCAGCCAGCGACCCCTACCCGTCAATCTTGCAGTCTCACTTCATGCGGCTCGCAATGATTTGCGCGATGAACTTGTTCCGATCAACAAGCGCTACCCCATTGAGGACCTCATGCAATCGTGTCGCGAATATCTTGACAAGAAAAATCGCAGAATCACTTTTGAGTGGGCTCTCATTGACGGAGTCAACGACACAGAACGCGATGCCCGCGAACTGCACACATTGTGCGCATCACTGCGACCAAGCGCTCATGTGAATCTGATTCCACTCAATCCGACTCCAGGGTGGCCCACACGCGGAAGTAGCAACAATAAGGTGCACGCTTTTCGGCGCAGTCTTGAAGCACTTGGCACTAATGCCACAATTCGCCAGAATCGCGGCACAGATATCGCTGCTGCGTGTGGTCAATTAGCAGCAGGTCAGCCCGTGACACTAGGCAAGACACCTCGTAATAACTAGATCTACTTTTCTAGGTACTTCGGATTCGCCACCTGTAACTTGTCGATAACGCTGGCATACACAAGAGCTCGAACTTCGTCGAGGCGGTCATCCATTTCTCCGTTTTTAATGCGTTGGGCAAGTTCTGAATCATCTGCACACCCAAGCGTTGACAATCTCTGACTGTGTTGGACTGCTTGATCTGGGCCAATCTCAATTTCTCGCTCCACCATTGCCAAGAGATTCATTGCGACGCGACCATGAAACTGCAGCCTCGCATCTACTGCTGGCATGACATCACGTTCAAGCCATTGGCGCACCGCTTCAAGCAATTGAGTGCTTGTAGGAACATCATGTGGATGAGCCATCACCATTCTCCTTCTAGTAGTTGAAACAAGTCATATTCGTTCTCACATACTCTGCGACCAATCGCTGCCAACTCATGGCTTCTCATCACGCCAGACAAATGTGTCGATGCTTGCGAAATGCAGATGATTCCCCATTTCAAGGTGCCCAGCACTTGCCACCAACGCACAGCGTCGGCATCAACTGCAATTCCTGAATGCTGTTCGTACGACGCAAACAAATCGTCATACGTGCCAAGCCCCGCAACTGGGGCCGCACCACCAAAGCGCCACGCCTTGACGCACAACCAACCTAAATCTTCCATCGGGTCTCCGAGGTGGGCAAGTTCCCAATCAAGGACTGCTGCAATACCTTCCGCGCCAATCATGAGGTTTCCTAAACGAAAATCGCCGTGCACGATTGTGCGTCGTTGAGACTCTGGAGCATGTGCCCGCAACCAATGAAATACGAGTTCAAATGTTGGATGAGGTTGATTCAAAAAATCAAGAACGTCGCGATACCGCACAACTTGATCTTCGTTTTCTAGTCCGGAGACCTCTGCTACATCAATGCTGTGTAACTTTGCTAGTGCTGCACCAGCATCGCGACAAAAATTCTGCCTCGCCAGACCAAAGGCATCATCCCTTTGAATCTTGCGTGCAATGGTCTCACCTTCAACAGCACGCACGATCATAAATGGCTCGGTGAGCGCAGTTGAAGCAGATCCATCAAACACCAGTTCTGGAACTGGTACTCCATGTTGTGCCGCCATCAGTAATACAGATGGCTCTTGCTTGAGTCCGCCAATGGTTCCGGGACGTACTCTCTGCAGGACAAATGCAGAACCATCGGCATCAAAGCGCCAAGTCTCGCGTGATGCTCCACCAGTGAGTCGACGCAGATTGCTGACCTCACGTGCTCCGAGAACGCCTGATAAATCACTCGCCAGCGCATCAACAAGGGCGGTTGTCTTCACATCACTACTTTGCCATGTTCGTGCCATTCAGCCGATTACCGTGACATCACTTGCCTGACTATGGGGCCTAGCGACTACTGCTCGTCACAATATGGCGCAAGCGGTCGCGACCCGAACTGATGCTGTCCGCGAGCACCCGTTCAAGAATTCCGGCCGTCCACAGCCCTCCGTCATAAAAAAGTTCAACATCGACGCGAGTTGAAGAGGTCGACTCCAATGTTTTCAGATCAATCGTCAAGGTCCACTGCGCATGTTGCCTGCCGTCGGTCTCGCAGCGTTCAAAAACTATTCGAGCAGAGTGACTTTGCTCCGACACTTCACTCACGGTTTTTTTCATTAACAATCGCTTTGATCGCGCGAGTGGCCCGACTCTGGCTCGTAATTCTACGTTCCACTGATCTAGGCAATTATCGACCAGTTTGGCTTGATGCACCAATGTCATCCACGACGGATACGCATCAAGGGCATCCACAAATGGCAACACGCTCAGCAATGGTGCATCAATAACAATCTCTGACGAAACTCGCACGAGTTCAGTTCTGTGGGCGATCGCCAAATGCTCGGCGCATTAATCGCCCATGCGATGCGGTGTCATCGCGTCGTGAGCCATCATTTGATTGGTCAATGTCGTAGTCACCACGACGAACAAGTTTTGGCATCCACGGTATTGCTTGGGTTTCATCAAGTCCTGCACGATGGTCAGCAACATCCGCAACGACTACCAACGCCGGTGCTTTTTCTGGTGCCGCAGCAGGTGTATCCAGAATTGCAGGTGTATCCAGAATTGACGGCCCGGTGTTCACGGATTTTTTACGCTTTGTTGCTCGTTTTGCGACTGGCTTATCCTTGGCAGAGACGCGATCGGTTTTCTTCGTGTTCGTTGGCATGTCGCGGGCGATAAACAATCTCGGAATCGGCTCACGCCGATCATCAATGGTCCACCCTTTGGGAACAACAAGAGCGTCTGCATGGCGACGACATAATGCACCTGCTTGAGTTGCATCCTGCTCAAGGGCGACTTCAAACCACACCGTCAGACGGGCATTGTCGATGCCATATGCCACGGCATTTGGCTCAGCACACCCTGATCGTTCACATAACTTACGCACACCACGAAGTTAGTTCGCTCAGACCCTAAATAGGAGCACCTGTTGAAGAGTGGCCCAATCGGACCAACGCCAGCATCTAGCCGCGCACAAGTGACCCTGGGCGAGCCCCAGTGTCGGCATCGTTTCGGCGTGTGACCTGACCCTTGACCATCGTGGCCACATACCCCGACACGGGCTGAATCAATCGGGTTCCGCCTGCTGGCAAATCATGAAATGCCTTGGGTGGCGACACTCGCAAGTTGTCAAAATCAATCACATTGAGATCAGCACGCAGCCCAACTGCCAGGCGCCCCCGATCATTCAAGCCATACAAGTCTGCATTTCGTGCAGTTTGTTTTGCGACTAAAAATTCAAGTGGAATGCGGTCTCCCTTGTGTCGATCTCGAGCCCAAAACGTGAGTTGCGTCGTTGGCATGGTGGCATCACAAATCAATGTGACATGAGCACCAGCATCACTCAGACCAGTCACCGTTTCTGGATGAACCAACATCTGTCGCAACACTTCTTGACTCTCATGCACATTTGCTCCACCCATGAGTGCACACATCGCAGCACCATCTTGTTCAAGCAGATAGTCATATAACACGCTCAAAATATCTTGCCCAGATGTAGCAGCACGTGTGCCAAGCATGAGCGACGGATCTGGTTCGTAGTCAACTGGATCTGCCAGTGGATACAAGAAAGGTGCAGCAGTCTGAAACAATCGATACATGTTTGCCATTGAGCCGGGTTGATCAACAGGCACATCGCTCTCAGACATGATGGCGCTTTTTATCTCGGGTTTAGACATCTCTCGCGCACGATCAGCCAACGACAACGATGCAAGCTTCATATATGTTGGTCGGCGTTGAAAAGCGTGATAGCCGGATAATCCTGATGCCAAACCGATTGGTCGGGACGGAACTTGTGGGAACAACTGGGCGCCAGATTGATTTGCTGACACAGTCATCTCCAACAGTCGTTTCCACGTATCAGGGGCGTAGTCCGGTGATTGCACCAAAGTAAATGTCACCTTGCGTCCACTCTGACGCGAGAAACCAGCCATCAATGCGAGTTCAGCTTCGGGAGTTGTGCGCTCGCCACCCAACGCTTCAAGTTTGCCGACAGTTCCTGCAGGAATCATTTCAAAAACTCCGCGACCTGCCCGAGCCATCGCATCTGCAATGACGCTCAACTCGCTGTCTGGGGCAAATGTTCCGGGCACTGGAGAACCGTCAAGAGCCCGATGGCCAATCGTGCGTGACGTGCTAAAGCCCATGGCTCCTGCACTGAGTGCATCAGTGAGCAGTCGCGACATCTCGCGCAAATCTTCTGGCGTCGCGTCTTGATTTTCTTTACCGCGCTCTCCCATGACGTAGTAGCGCAATGCACCGTGGGCAACTTGAGCGCCGATATCGAGCGAGTAGCGACGACTCGCAATGTAGTCCATGTATTCCGGAAATGATTCCCACTGCCCCCACTCAATGCCTTCATAGAGAGCTGTTCCTGGAATATCTTCTACGCCTTCCATCAGTTCAATCAAAGACTTTTCTCCACCAGGGCGCACAGGTGCAAAACCAACTCCACAATTACCCATCACGATTGTGGTCGCACCATTGCCTGCCGATGGATCCATCACATCGTCCCAACTCACCTGTCCGTCATAGTGAGTGTGCACATCTATCCAGCCTGGCGTCACAATGGCTCCGTCTGCGTCAATGGTTTCTGCAGCAGACTCAGTAATCGTGCCACCAACTTGGACAATTATTCCGTCACGCACGCCAATGTCGCCTTGACGAGGAGCGCTTCCGGTTCCGTCAACGATGGTCCCCGCCTTAATCACATAATCCAGCATCCGAATCCCCCTTGTTTGTACGCGTACAAAATAACTTACCCCCGCTATCACCTCGCATCATCACCGAAGTACCGTGGCCGACGGATTCAGGCGATCAACGCATGCGGTTCCCATTCCTTGACGATCTCGATATGACTCAGTATCGGACGGACACGTCATGTCATAGCCAATGAGTTGTCGAACGATTGCATCGTGAGTAGTTGCACATGACACTTCTGAGACCGCACCCGCTCCATCGAATATGACGCATGAACCTGCCTGTAAGAGTTGGTCAGGAGTATCAGAGGGCACGTCATTGCTTGCGCCAAAGACAAGAACAGCAGTGATCCCAAGAATCAGCAGCACCAAGAGTCCGCGCCACGGAAATGGTGATGGAGAATAAAAGACTGGTGCAACATACTCAGTGGCCTGAGACTCACTGCCAGATTGAGTGACACCGAGTGATTGATCGTATTCTTTGCGACGGCGTGAATCAGAAAGCACATGCCACGCGTCATTCACGCGAGCCATCTTGTTTAAATCATCGTGTCCGGTGGACTCCGAACGAGTATCTGGGTGCAGAGTTCGTGCAAGTGCACGATACGCATCGCGAATTTGACGCGTTGACGCATCAGATTTTACTCCGAGGAGCGTGTAGAGATTCTCAGTAGCCACGATGACTATCGACAGTACCTATTAATTGCTCACCTTTCATATACGACGCCACATTTGCACTAATACGCTGCGCCAAAAGAGGCTCGGCCATCTCTGGCGTGTTGCCGGTGTGGGGAGTGATGATGCAATGGGGCTCAGCCCAGAGCGGATGACCAATAGGCAGAGGTTCTGGATCGGTCACATCAAGCGCTGCTCCACCGATCTTGTTATTCGTGAGAGCCCACACCAAGTCATCCGTCACAATATGTTTGCCGCGCGCCACATTGATCACCCACGCATGTGGCTCCATAAGTTCAAACTCTGCGCGAGATAGCAGGCCTTGTGTCTCAGGAGTGAGCGATAGCGCCAACACAACGACATCAGCACCAACAAGTGCATCAATGAGACTCTGTGCACTCACGACTTGATCAACTCCATCCATATCGGTCACAGAGTGACGCACAACGGTGATGTGGCACGAGAAAGGTTGCAATAACCGAACTAG
>JAEMRC010000024.1:0-15628 GCA_016463545.1 Ilumatobacteraceae bacterium | reverse complement strand
GTGATCTGTCGAAATGCTCGCGCTGGAGTTGCTCCAAGATCTGCCGCTGCCTCCTCGAGCGATTCATCGAGTCCAGCAAGTCGCGCACGAACGATAAGCGTCACGACTGCGCTTGCATACAGTGACTGCCCCACCCAAAGTTTGTTGATTCCGCCGTTAAACGGACCAAGTCCATCCGTGAACGGAATTCCGATCAGTGGAATATCTTTGATTCGCGGAAACCATGTTGCAAGCGCAATGGCATCCATGATCTCTGGAGTCACCAGGATCAAGAAAACAACTGCCATAAAGATTTTGGTCCAGAGTCCTGGTCGTCTTGCCAAGGCAACTCCTGATAGCCCGCCAAGTACCACTGCAATCACTGTTGCCCCAAATGCGGCAATGAAGGAATTTCGAATTGAGTCACCGATTCCGACAAAGTCGAATATCTCGCGATACCAGTCAGTTGAGACGCCATTTACAATGACCGCCAAAATAAACGAACCGGGTCCGAACCAACTTAGGGTTCGGACAGACAGAGCAGATCGAGCGGTTAATACTCTGCGCGCAACAAGCGCAACCGCAACGATGACAACAAAGCGCGCAATGACCGCCCACGCCACAGACCCAGCAAACAGTTCTTCCCACCATTTAAATGTCGTCGACCCAGCCCAAATAGTGAAAGAACTACCACTATTGAATGAATGCAGAACAACCAACACGATCGGTATGAACAAAAACAACAACACTAAAACTGTCCAAATCGCCAACATCAATTGCAACAACTCGAAACGACCAATGTGCACAGTGCGCGAAACATGAACTCGAGCATCTGACCGAGCACGCATAAATCGACGAGATTTATCAATCAGTGGACGAAACAGCTGGACTCCCCACGGAAACATCCACACAACAAGTGCTCCAACTATCAATGACGCCAGAACTGCTCCGATCATCAGCACCGCCATCGCCGAACCAAGTGGCCAGTTCTGAGCACTCGAAAACTGTGACGCGATCATTGATCCAATCATGTTTCCTTTTGCGCCGCCCAAAACTGTGGCTGTCACATAGTCACCACACATTGGAATAAAAGTAAGCAGCACTCCAGCCACAATGCCTGGCCCTGCAAGCGGCAAAGTGATCGTCATGAACGTCGCAAGACGTCCTGCGCCAAGATCTTTTCCGGCTTCGCGCATACGCACATCAATTCGGTCAAGGGCAACATATAGCGGCAAGATCATGAAGCCCAAATAGTTGTAAACGATGGCAATCTGCACGGCCATTGGTGTTTCAAGAATTTGAATTCCGTTGCTACCTATCCAACCAAGATCCACGAGCCACTGAGAAAATGTTCCATTAGGGGCAAGTGGAATTCGCCATGCAACTGTTCTGATGAGAAAACTTGTAAAACTTGGTACAACCACAAGGGCCAACAAGATTGCTTTCCAGCGCTCAGCCACTTTAAAAGCGGCGAAGTATGCAACTGGCAATCCGACCAACACGCACATCGCCGTTGCAATGAGCGCAATTCGTAGCGTCGCCTTAAAGGTGCGAAAGAACGTGTCGTCAAAGACGCTTGCGTAGTTTGCGGTAGTCAGTTGCCCAAGATCAACGGGGATGAGTTTGCTGCCATCTTTGGTTCCAAACGAATACACCACGATGAACCCAATTGGCACCGCAAAAAATATCGCGTACCAAATGATCGCCGGAAGAGCGAGCAAGTATTTGGGGCTATGCAACCTGAATCGTGGTTTCGAAGCAACCGCAACCGTCACCTGAACTCAGCCTCCGGCCTTAGCTTTAACCTTGTTCAAAATATCCACCAAACGATCAATCGATGTGTTCAGTATTTGTGTGTGCATGGTCTTGACTTCGGCGTCCTTGAAAAAGATCATGTCGCCCTTCTCTAGGTCTGGCGCAATCTCGGCGATGAGTGCTGGCATGTTTTTCATGCCGGTGTTGTAGCCGTGATACTGCAAGTCCTGCACTGACCGTTCTGGAATCAAAATCCAGTTGATCCACGCATGTGCCGCCTCAACGTTTGGAGCACCTTGGGCAATACAGAAGTTGTCCATCCACAATTCTGTGTCAGGAGTTCCGAGTACCCATTTCCAATTCTCTGGTGTTCCGCCTGCCTCTTTGATTCGCACATATGCCTGACGAGCGTCTCCGTTCCATGCCATTGCGATGCTGTACGCGCCTTCTGCCAATTTTGTACTTGGGTAACTATCAAAGGCCTTGATGTGTGATGCAAACTCGTCAACCATGAACTTCTCATACGCGTCGAGATCGGCTTTGTCCTCAGTGTTCCAGTCGATTCCCTTGGACCAGAAATACATTCCGGCCACATTCGGTGCCGCGTCGATAACTGAACATTGTCCACTTGCTTCACCCATGCATACATCGATGAAGTCCTGCCACGATGTCAGTTCACGCGAAATCTTGCTGGTGTCGTAGAAGAAACCTGTGCTTCCCCAGTTCTTGCATACCGAGTAATCGTTGGTGGTGTCCCATGCTTGACTCAAGTACAACGGATCAACATTGACCATGTTTGGCAACAAGGACTTATCAAACTTTTGAATCAGGTCTTTGTCGATCATCTGCGGAATGTATGGTCCGGTCGGAACCACAATGTCAAAACCACTGCTACCACCCGCAGTTGCCAACTTTGTGATGAGGTCTTCGTTGCTGGCGAAATAATCCACCTTCATCGTGATGCCAAGGGTCTTATCTGCGAGCGCACCGACGAGTTCTGGGTCGTCGTAATCGCCCCATGTATACATTGCAAGAGTTCCGCTTGCCTGATTAATCACGCGACTCCAGTCACCCGAAGCCACACCACTTGGTGCTGTGCCCCCTGGCGCTGTGGTGTCAGACGCGCCTGTCGTGTCTGACGGAGAATCAGAACCGCCGCATGCCACGACAACTACTGCTAGACCCGCTGCAACTGTTCCTACTTTGAGAAATGCGCGACGCGAAAGCGCCTCGCGAAAACTTTCTGGTGCCAACATCCTGAGTTCTTTGGTCATTTTTTTCCCCTTTTTTTAGTAGTGATATTTTAGTAGCGATATTTTAGTAGCGATATTTAATACTGGTATTTAGATTAGTCCTCGTGTGACTCCGCGAGAACCACCTCTGCCTGGCGGGCAGAGAAAAAGTACACATCGTCGGCAGACCAACTACACCATACGTGGTCGCCCATCTGATGGCGAACCGCCTTGGTGCGTGGGGTCAGCACCAGTACATCTCGGTCTCCGGCGGTCACGACATACTGCAATACATCCCCAAAGTGAGATACGCCCGCGATTCGTGCGGCCACGCAATTTGTCGAGTCCGCTGGACGTTCGACTGACAAGTTCACGCATTCTGGTCGAACCGCCGCCAGGGCAGGTTGGCCGGTGGGAACAACCTCTTCTGGGCGAGTAGCAACGAACACCGTGCCATCCTGGGCGACTGCGCCGTTGCTAGTTGCGGTTCCTTGCCAGAAATTATTTCGCCCAATGAACCCCGCCACAAATGCTGACGCTGGATGCTCATAGACAGTTTCGGGGTCGCCAAGTTGCTCCACATGACCGTCAAGCATGATGGCAATGCGATTACTCATACTCATGGCTTCTTCTTGGTCGTGTGTGACGAACACAAAAGTAATCCCAAGGCGACTCTGCAAAAGTTTGAGTTCTATCTGCATTTCTTCGCGCAGCTTGCGATCAAGTGCACCAAGAGGCTCATCTAGCAACAGCACACTCGGTCTGTTCACTAATGCCCGAGCAACTGCAACGCGCTGCTGCTGACCACCAGACATCTGACGCGGCTTACGCTCTGCCAACTTTGTCATCTGCACCATGTCGAGCGCTTCAAAGACTCGCTCTGCGATCTCTGACTTTTTGACTCCGCGTTGACGTAACCCGTAGGCGACATTTTCGGCAACTGTCATATGTGGGAAAAGCGCATAGTGCTGGAACACGGTGTTGACATCGCGCTTGTAGGGAGCAACCCCTTGTACCTCTACTCCACTAATACGAATATGCCCAGCATCTGGTTGCTCAAAACCGGCGAGCATGCGCAGGGTCGTTGTTTTTCCACATCCGCTAGGACCAAGCAACGACAAAAATTCTCCGGGCTGCACAACAAGATTAAGGGAATCAACGGCAACAACTGAGCCGTACTGTTTGGTCACACCAATCAGTTCGACCGACCCTCTCTCGTTATTCATTCACCCCTCCCAACTGCTTGCGTTGAGCAAATACTAGACAATGTCGCGTCCCGTAAAGGTAATCCACACACTGTTCACACTCTTGTCAACTGTCAAGATTTGCCATCACGTGCTTGATTCGGGTGTAGTCGTCAAAAGCGTATGTCGACAGATCTTTTCCGTAGCCTGACTTTTTGTAGCCACCGTGAGGCATCTCCGCCACAATCGGGATGTGCGTATTGATCCACACGCACCCAAAATCTAGGTGCTTGGCCATTCGCATGGCTCGCCCAAAGTCGCGAGTCCAGACCGACGATGCCAGTCCGTATTCAACGCCGTTCGCCCATAGGAGCGCCTCTTCTTCATCTGTGAATTGCTGAACCGTGATGACTGGTCCAAAAATTTCACGCTGGATCATCTCGTCGTTTTGTTTGAGATCTGCAACAACTGTTGGCTCAAAGAAATAGCCAGTGCTTCCAAATCTCGACCCACCGGCAACAATGCGCGCGTGCTTAGGGGCGCGATCAATGAATCCAGACACATGAGCGAGTTGATTCTGATTATTGACTGGACCATAGAGAACATCTTCGTCATCTGGCACGCCAGTGCGCGTTGCCTTGGCTTGTTCGGCCAATGCCGCAACAAAATCTGCATATGCCCGTGGACCGACCAGCACTCGAGTTGCAGCCGTGCAGTCTTGTCCGGCATTGAAAAATCCTGCACCACTGATTCCGGCAACAGCCGCCTCGATATCTGCGTCATCAAACACGATGACAGGAGCTTTGCCTCCAAGTTCTAAATGAACCCGCTTGAGCGACCGTGATGCTGCTTCGGCGACTTCCATTCCAGCGCGCACCGAACCGGTGACAGACACCATTGACGGCGTGTCATGCAGAACCATCGATTTTCCGGTTTCTCTGTCGCCACATACAACATTAAAGACGCCAGGCGGCAAAAATTCTGCAGCGATTTCTGCCAACAACGTGGTCGTTGCAGGTGTCGTATCTGATGGCTTCAATACGACCGTGTTGCCCGCTGCAATTGCTGGTGCAAATTTCCAGACCGCCATCATCATCGGGTAGTTCCATGGCGCAACTTGTGCACACACCCCTACTGGCTCACGTCGCACAAAAGATGTCATGTTGCGCATGTACTCTCCGGCACTCTTTCCTTCGAGCATTCGTGCGGCGCCAGCAAAAAATCGAATCTGATCAATCATCGGCGGAATTTCTTCAGACCGCGTCATGGCTGTTGGTTTTCCGGTGTTTTCGACTTCGCGCGCAATCATTTCTTCAGATCGCGCCTCAATGGCATCTGCGATTCGATAGATCGCCAAAGACCGCTCCGATGGCGTGGTGTTTCTCCATGACTCAAAAGCAGACGCGGCCGCTGCCATTGCGGCATCAATGTCTGCAGCACCACTGAGGGGTGCCGTGGCATATTGCTCACCTGTGACGGGATTAATGACCGGAGTGGTCTTGCCGTCGGCAGCATCGGATAGTGACCCATTAATGAAGTTCTGAAATGAACGCATCCCTGTAGGTTTCCACATTTTGTGCACCCGTCACAACACGGTGTCCCTCGGTCATGCAAATGAGTGTTCCGAGCAAAATCCGACTCTCGCGCACACCCGATTGCCTCACCAACTCTGCGCCCAGACATCTTCCCAACTAGCGTTGGGATATGGCTATTAATGTTGCAACCTTAGATCTTCCCCAATTGCCACTCTTCGGAGAAGAAGAACGCGATCACCGCATCGAGACATTGCGCAATGTCGCCAAGGATAACTGGTTAGCCAGAAATGCATTCGGCTACTCAATTTTAAAATATGACGATGTGGTTGCGGTGCTTCGCGACAAGCGTTGGTTTAGTGCGGTCGGATTTATCTCTGCGTCACAACCAACTGATAACGAGGAATACAACAACCGACCACGGCAAAACTCGATCCTGTCAGCAGACGGGCCCGAGCATGTTCGACTTCGTCGACTAGTGGCGCCAGCGTTTAACCCGCGCGTCGCCGACCGTTTGCGTCCCATCATGCGTGACGTACTGAATTCACTTGTCGACCCAATTGCCAAAACAGGTTCTGCTGATTTCGTTTCGGCCGTCTGTGAGCCATACCCAATTCCTATTATCTGTGAACTTCTTGGTGCACCAAAAAAGGATTGGAAACTCTTTAGCAGGGTCGCAGCAGACATCTTGAAAGTTTTTGATGGCAATCTCAATCGAGACGCACCGCTCATCATGAAAGCCCAAGACGACTTAAGCGAATATGTGCAGAACTTGATCGCAGCACGACGCAATGTGCCCGCAGATGATCTCATTACCGATCTAATTACCGCCGAAGAGCAGGGAGACAAGCTCAATACTCAAGAGTTAGTCACAATGGTGGGCGCTGTAATTATCGGCGGCACTGACACCACACGCAATCAATTAGGGCTTGCACTCATCTTGTTTGCCGAGCATCCAGACCAATGGAAGCTTCTTGGAGAGCACCCTGAGATGGCACCGCGCGCAGTCGAAGAATGCATGCGATATTTTGGTGCCGTTCGCGGCACAGGTCGATATGCAATTGAAGATATCGAATACAAAGGAGTTCTTTTTCCAAAGGGCACTCTGGTGATGCCGAGTCTTGGAACATCAAACTTTGATGACTCTGTGTTTCCGGAGCCTGAAAACTTTGACATCACTCGCGAACCTGTAGGTCAACCACAACTCACCTTTGGTTCAGGAGTTCACTACTGTCTCGGAGCATCGCTTGCGCGCGCAGAACTACAAGAAGCGCTCATCATTTTGTCTCGTCGCCTTCCCAATCTCGCTCTCGCTGGAGACATTGTCTACAAGGCTGGAACGGCTGCCATTTTTGGCCCAGAAAAACTGCCCATCACCTTTACCCCAGGACACTAAATACCCATGAAAAAACTCATTCTCTCAACCATTGCGGCCATCGTCTTGACCGCGTGTGGCGGATCCACTGGTTCTTCGACAGACTCAACCCCGACTCTTACGGCTCCACAGGCCACGACGGTTGCAGAGACCCTGGCACTTGGTCGACCAGTCATCATGGCGCACGCATCGGGAGAAATCATTCATCCCCATTCATCACCCTACGGTTATGCCGAGGCAGTCAACGTTGGTGTTGACATCTTGGACTTTGACGTGCAACTCACCAAAGACGGCGTACTAGTGGTGCAACATGACTTAGATGTAGACGCCGGAACCGACGGCAGTGGCAATGTCATTGACATGACATATGACGAAATCTTGGCGCTTGATAATGCATATTGGTTTACAAAAAACTGCACATGCAAAGACAAGCCTGAAACCGACTACATCTTTCGCGGTGTGCGCACTGGCAAAGTTGATCCACCGAGCGGCTACGCCCCTGAAGATTTTATTATCCCAAAATTCATTGACATCGCCACAAAATATCCAAAGCACATGCTCAACATTGAGATTAAAGATGTCTTCCCCAATGCTGTTCCGGCAGCCAAAGAGTTGGCAAGAATTCTCGATGAGATCGGCGCTAACGATCGCGCAGTCGTGACCTCATTTGATGACAAAGTGATCGACGAATTTCGAAAGATTGCACCGACCGTCGAGCTCTCGCCTGGTCGCGCCAACCTTGTGGCTTGGTTTGTCAACAATGTTCCAATCCCATATGGCATGCGCATCTTGCAGATTCCTACAGCAGAACCTGCCGTTAAGTTTGAACTAAACGCCGAGGTTATCGCTCGCGCTCGCGCCGACGGTTACATCTTGTGGATCTGGCCAAGTGAGTCGAAGTGGGAAAACACCGCCGGCTACACAGAACTACTTCGTCTCAAAGTGGACGGAATCGATGCTGCAAACCCAACCGAAGCGATGACTGCACTCAACTCCTTCATGGCTGAAAAATAACAGAGCTAAAGACAGAGGGCTAAAGACAGAGGGCTAAGGACCCTGCGACTAGTCGCAACAGCTGTCTCGCCACCCACAGCCTGTGCATTTAAAGTGCGCGTGTTCTGGAGACAGATTGCTCCCACATAGTGGACACTCAGCAAACGTGCCGAACCGCGTACGACACGACGACTCCTGATTCTCGACGGATTCCGTTGCTGGTGATGTTGTCATCTCCAAAGTCTTATCTCGAGCAGCAATACAAAGGTGGATACCCGTTGTCATGGGCATTGGGCACTAGCGTTTCAACGGTTTCTCTTGCCTATGAACACGCCTACAACTTCGTCCACTCCTCGACCCGGCAGTGCCCGTGCCGCACTCGCCACGCGGGATTTTCGATGGATGTGGTACGCCAATCTGGCGTCAACTAGCGGAACATGGATGCAAAACGTTGTGCTTCCTGCGTACGTGTACGAAAGAACCCAACGCGCCTCTCTTGTGGGCGTCTTTATTTTTGCCCAACTCGGGCCACTTCTTTTGCTCTCTATTCCGGGTGGTGTTTTGGCAGATCGGTTCGATCGTCGCCGCTGGTTGATTTCGTCTCAAATAGTTCAATTGGTATTTTCAGTGCTCCTCGGAATCTGTGCCGCTTTGGATTCACGAATCGCATTATTGTTTTTGATGCAATTTGGTGTTGGCATTGGAGCTGCGCTCAACGCACCCACGTGGTCTGCTGTATTGCCCACGTTGGTGAAAGCAGAAGATCTGCCGGGGGCTATTTCGCTCAACAGTACAGTTGTCAACGGCTCGCGGATTGTGGCTCCAATCATCGTGGCAATTCTCTCTGTCTACGGCGTGACATCTGCAGAATTCTTTTTTATTAATGCGGTCACCTATTTGGTTGTCATCTTTGCTCTGACCAAAATCACTATTCCGAAGTTGTCGACCCCACCTGCTACTGGTTGGAGAAGTTTTACTTTTGGGATTCAGTTTGTGCGCAACCACCCTGTATCAAAGCGAATTCTTTTATCGATGACAAGTTTTTCGTTCCTGTCGCTCACATATGTCGGCTTGTTTCCTGCAGTCTCGCAACTCAACTTCGGTATTGAGGCAAAGTCGGCTGCCTACAAGTGGCTCTACGCCACATGGGGACTCGGAGCGTGTCTTGGCGGACTCGCAGTCGGCACCATTTTTGTTGGGGCAGATCCGCGTGTGCTTATCCGCCGGGGATTTGCATCGTTCTCACTTGCCCTAGCAATGTTCGCGGTCGTACAAACACCAATACCCGCTTTTATTGTTTCGTTCTTTTTAGGAATCGCCTATTTCTTTACAGCCACGTCATTGTTATCTGTATTGCAGAGTCGCATTGAATCACAGGTTCGTGGCAGAGTGATGGCGCTGTGGTTCATGGCGTTTGGCGGAACAGTTCCGCTTGGCAACATGGTGTTTGGTCGAGTCATCGACGTATACGGCGCACGCTGGGTGCTCGTTGCGGGGGCTGCATGGGCGATGTTTTTAGCGTGGTGGTGCAATATTGAGCGAATCGACGCCACGCAAGATCAATCAACAAGCGCCTGAACAACTCTCTCTAACTGGGCGACTCGTGAGCCTTTCACCAAGATTGCTGCTTCGTCTCCGACATTGGCGAGACGCGAAATCACATCTTGAAATGACAATGCGGGCGAGCCATATAGATCGGTTTCAATAGCAAGCAGTTCGATTCCTAATTGCTTGGCCATCTCGGCAATACGGGCATGCGACTCTGGAGCATCGGCTACTTCTGCCATGACACCAACAACTGCAATGCGACGCATCACGTCAAGCGATGCAAGCGTCAGGAGTGCCGCTTCCATAGATGTGGGATTGGCGTTATATGAGTCATCAATAACCAAGGCCCCTGAAGCCATAAACCGTCGCTCCATTCGCGACCCGCTGATATTGACTGTCTCTAGAGCACGACACGCCTTGGATAATTCGATGCCAACAAGAACTGCAACTGCGAGCGCAGCAACTGCATTCGAAGCCATGTGCAGGCCCGGAGCAGGACAACGAAACACCGCAGTCTCCCCCGTCACTTTGTGGTGAACCTCGGCAATAATTCGCCCTTCATCATCGGTCGCCATCACCTGAAATCTGACATCTGCTTTTTTGTGCATGCCATATGTGAGCACCGACGCGTGCGTGAGAGAACGCATTGCAGCAACTAACTCATCGTCAGCGTTTAAAACTGCCCAACCATTCTTGGATAGCGCCTGCACGAGTTCGGCTTTTGCTTTTTGTACACCGGCAATTCCGTCTACGCGTTCGGTGTGGGCTTCGCCAATGCGAGTGACGACTCCGATATCTGGGGACGCAACAGAACAGAGCCGTGCGATTTCTCCGAATCCTCGCATTCCCATTTCAAGTACGACCGCTTCGGTATCTGTTGGTGCACCCAGCAACGTGACAGGCAAACCAATATCGTTATTGAAAGATTTTTGACTGGCAACGACATGTTTAAAATTTGCGCTCAGTACTGCCTGAGTAAAATCTTTTGTACTGGTTTTTCCGACTGAACCAGTAATCGCCACCACGCGACCTTCGGCTTGCATCAGTTGCTCACGCGCATACGAACCAAGAGCCAACAACGCCTGTTGCGTATCGTCCACTTCTATGACCGTGAGCGGCCATCCATCTTTGGGGCACTGTGTTCGATTGACGATGGCTACCGCAGCCACTCCCACAACCTGTTGAATAAAATCATGACCGTCACGTTGCGCGTGCAATGCCACAAATGCCTGGCCTGGCTCAATCTGGCGTGAGTCAAAACAGACGCCATCAATATCTACGTCGTCGCCCACCAATGTTCCGCCAACCTCAATAGCAGCAACAGATGCCCTGATGATCATGGAGCGAACCTTATCGGCGGCTACCGTCTGAGCAGATGAACACTCCTGATTCGCGTGCCACAGTGGTCGTTTTATTCGGCGGACAATCAGCAGAGCACGATGTCAGTTGCGTCACAGCAGCCCACGTCATGAAGGCTGCCGACCCAGAAAAATACAGACTGGTTCCGATTGGCATCACCCGGCAAGGGCAATGGGTGCTAGCAACACCAGATGCTTCCGCTCAGCGACTTGAGGCAACCGGAACCCCAACGACTGCGTCCGTGATTCCTACGTTAGGCAACGACATCGTGGTGATGCCATTGCTGCATGGCCCGCTCGGCGAAGACGGAACCGTGCAAGGACTCCTTGAAGTGCTTGACGTGCCATACGTCGGCAGCGGAGTTCTTTCGAGCGCGATAGCGATGGACAAAGCAATCGCCAAGGACATCTGCGCTAGCCATGGCATCGCCCAGCCTCGCTACGCAGCGATTCGCCAAACTGACGTGACACCAACACGTCTCCAAGAAATTTCGACAACCCTTGGACTGCCGCTTTTTGTCAAGCCTGCCAATATGGGTTCTTCCGTTGGAGTTTCAAAAGCAACGAACATGTCAGAACTTATCGCTGCTGCAAATACTGCGCTTGCTTACGACGAATGGATTCTTATTGAAGAAGCAATCGTTGGACGAGAGATTGAAGTTTCAGTTCTTGGCAATCAATCTGCGCGCACCTCGGTGCCAGGAGAAATCATTCCCGGAAACGACTTTTACGACTACGACGACAAATACATTGACGATGGCGCCCAACTTCTTATCCCTGCGCCACTAACTGCCTTGCAGACTACCGAGGTTCAACAACTTGCTCTTAAAATCTTCTCCGCGCTTAGATGTGATGGTATGGCACGCGTTGATTTCTTCTTTGAAGAAAACGGCCGCGGCTTCTTGTGCAACGAAGTCAATACAATTCCAGGATTTACTCCCATCTCGATGTATCCAAAACTCTGGCAGGCTTCTGGGCTTGAATACGCAGCCCTAATTGACGAACTGATACTTCTTGCGCGTCAACGTCATTCGCGCCGCAAACGAAACACGCAACGCTAAAAATCTACGCTCCGGCACCCGGAATATTGATTGTGTCACCGACAAGCAACAATGCACCGGTGTCGGTCCAGTTGTTTGCAGCGAGAAGCGCCACCGTTGACACACAGAACTTGCGACGAATCGTAAAGACAGAGTCTCCTTTGGCAACAACGTAAGTGCCCGCAGGTCGAGTGCCGCACTTTGTCAAGGTCGGATCTGTTGAAACAGCTGGCGCCGTGCCCCCTGTGGCCGGATCAACTGCGCCAGGGGTATTTATTGGAGCAATCGCCTGTGGTGGAATTTTGACAATTTGTCCCGGATACGGAAACTGGCTAGGACTCACCCAGCCGTTGTACGCCAATAGCGCAGTGACCGAGATTCCGTAGCGATTGGCCACAGCAATCGGAGAATCATTGGCAACAACTGTGTAGGACTGCTCTGATCCGACTGCATTGAGCGGATACGTCGTCGTTGTGCCCGGCAAAGTGCTTGACACGGGTGGAATCGTTGCGAAGTTTGTGGGCTGCACTGGCACCACGGTGGTTGCAACGCCGAGCGTGTCGGCTCCGCACGCCGAAATTGCCAACGAGACCCCCACCATCACTGCGGCGGTGACAACCACATGCACTGGAATTCGACGTCGAAGAAAGACTCGCACAGCCCTCAACAGTAGGTGCTGGAGGCTCGCCGATGGTGGCGCATGGGACAAGTTGAGCCCAAAATAATGCGAATTACATTAATGGTCTGGCGGACGGCAGAACTGGCGACGGCAAATCAGAACTGCCCATCAGGTATTCGTCAACACCTCGAGCACATGAACGCCCCTCGGCAATTGCCCACACAATCAGGCTCTGCCCACGACCCATGTCGCCGGCTGCAAATACTCCTGGCACATTTGTCATGTAGTTGTCGTCGCGCGCCACGTTGCCTCGCTCATCAAGAGCTACTCCCAGTTCGCTGAGCCATGAGCCTTTTTCTGGGCCGACAAATCCGAGAGCGAGCAACACAAGATCGGCTGGCAACTCTTGTTCGGTTCCGACAATTTTTTCAAACTTACCGTCACGCATCTCGACTTCGTGCAACAACAGTGCCTTGACATTACCGTTGCCGTCATCAATAAATCTCTCGGTGTTCACGCTGAAAATTCGTTCGCCGCCTTCTTCGTGCGCGGACGACGTGCGATAAATCAGACTCCACTGTGGCCACGGATTATTGACTCCGCGAACATCTGGTGGTTGAGCCATGATCTCAAGTTGCGTTGTGCTGGCTGCACCTTGACGATGTGCAGTGCCCAAACAGTCAGCGCCCGTATCACCACCACCGATAATGATGACGTGCTTTCCTTCGGCAGAGATCGCTGGCTCACTAAAGTCGCCCTCCTGTACTTTGTTAGCAATCGGCAAATACTCCATGGCCTGATAAATGCCTCGCAACTCTCTACCGGGCACAGGCAGGTCACGCCATGCGGTTGCTCCACACGCCAACACCACAACATCATGACCAGCACGCAAGATATCGATATTGAGTAGGCCGCCAACGTCGGCGTTGGTGCGAAACTCTGTTCCTTCGGCTTTCATCTGTTCGATTCGTCGCTCGATCTGATGCTTTTCCATCTTGAACTCGGGGATTCCGTAACGCAGGAGACCGCCGATTCTGTCCGCTCGCTCCAGCACCACAACATCATGACCAGCACGACTCAATTGCTGCGCTACTGCAAGACCTGCTGGTCCACTTCCGATGACTGCAATGCGCTTGCCAGTTTTTGTGCTGCAGATCTGAGGCTCAATCCAACCGTTTTCCCACGCCATGTCGACAATCGAAACTTCTACTTGTTTGATTGAGACAGGGTTCTGATTGATTCCGAGCACGCACGCCGACTCACATGGTGCTGGACACAAGCGCCCTGTGAATTCTGGGAAATTATTTGTTGCATGAAGGCGATCAATCGCCTCACGCCAATGTTGGCGATACACCAAGTCGTTCCAGTCTGGAATTAAGTTGCCAAGTGGACATCCATTGTTGCAAAACGGAATTCCGCAATCCATGCAACGACCTGCTTGTTGGCGCAAGTCATCTTCTGGGAACGGCTGATACACCTCGCGCCAGTCGCGCAAACGCACCTGTACAGGGCGACGAATTGCGCCTGAGCGATCCCACTTCAAAAAACCTGTTGTTTCACCCACGAGCGACCTCCATTACTCGGACTGCAGTCTCATCCTCGGACCAACCTTGTGTCTTTGCGGTCGCAAGAACCCCCAGCACGCGCTTGTAGTCGCCTGGCATGACTTTGCGGAAGTTGAGCACCTGTGTTGACCAGTCAGCCAAGATAGACGCACCGACCTGTGAACCCGTGTACTGATAATGACGTTCAATAATAGTGTGCAACCACTCGGCGTCTGCACCCTGAACAACTTCGAGCTCTACCATCTCGTTATTCACATTGCCCGAGAATTCATCATCTGGGTCATAGACGTAGGCAACACCACCAGACATACCAGCAGCAAAGTTGCGGCCCGTTGCACCGAGCACGACGACGTTTCCGCCCGTCATGTATTCGCAACCATGGTCTCCGATTCCTTCAACCACTGCCGTTGCACCAGAGTTGCGCACGCAAAAACGTTCGCCCACTGTTCCGCGCAGAAATATTTCGCCGCTTGTAGCGCCATACCCAATCACGTTTCCGGCAATCACGTTGTCTTGCGCGACAAATGTTGAATCTCGATGTGGGTGCACTATCAGTCGACCACCCGACAAACCCTTGCCGAGATAATCATTAGAGTCACCCTCAAGGCGCATTTCAATGCCGCTCGGAACGAACGCCCCAAAACTTTGACCCGCTGACCCGACGAAATGAATCGAAATGGTTCCGTCAGGCAGCCCCGCTCCGCCCCACTTCTGAGTGACGACGCTTCCAAGCATTGTTCCGACAGTGCGATGCACATTGCGAATCGGCATCTCAATCGATACTTTGCTCGCATTTTCAATCGCTCTTGCAGAGAGAGCGATCAATTGATTATCAAGGGCAAGTTCGAGCCCATGATCTTGGGCGACTGATTGCAACAGTGTCTGGTTGTACGGATTCTTGGGCACAGCCAAGAGAGGTGATATATCAAGGCCATGCAACTTCCAGTGATCGACTGCGCTGCGTGCGTCGATCATTTCGACATGTCCAACCGCTTCTGCAATGCTGCGGAATCCGAGTGCCGCTAAGTTCTCCCGAACTTCTTGGGCAATAAACTCAAAAAAGTTCACGACGAATTCTGGTTTGCCGCTAAAACGTGACCGTAGCTCCGGATTTTGTGTGGCAATACCGACCGGACATGTGTCGAGGTGACATACACGCATCATGATGCAACCACTCACAACAAGTGGCGCCGTTGCAAAGCCATATTCTTCTGCACCCAAAAGCGCTGCAATCACCACATCGCGACCGGTTTTCATTTGTCCGTCTGTCTGCACCACAATGCGGTCGCGCAATCCGTTGAGCAACAACGTTTGTTGCGTCTCAGCAAGACCGAGTTCCCATGGTGCACCTGCGTGCTTGAGCGACGTCAATGGTGATGCACCAGTACCGCCATCATGACCCGAGATCAGCACCACGTCTGCTTTGGCTTTGCTGACTCCAGCGGCAA
>JAEMRC010000023.1:22868-25756 GCA_016463545.1 Ilumatobacteraceae bacterium | reverse complement strand
ATTAGCGTCTGATCTTCGCACTCAAGCAGAGAACGCGGAAGAAAATCCTGAACGTTTGGCCGAGATTGGGGCTCGTCGCCATTTGTTGCGAGACATCATGCGCAAATATGGTGCGAATCTTGAAGATGCCATCGCCTATGGGCTGGAGTCGGCCAATCGCCTCGCAGAGTTAGAGGGATACGAGGAAAACGTGCGCAGGTTGTTGGGTCAACGCGAAGAAGCTTTAAAAAAACTAGAAGCGAGCGCACGCGCGGTTGCTAAGGCTCGACGCACTGCAGCACCGTTACTTGCTGCTCAGGTGGAAGCTCGTTTGCAAACACTGGCACTTCCTCATGCGTCGATAGTGGTGCAGATTGAGGAATCCAAAGAAGACATCGACGCAGGTGATGCGGTGGTGTTCCTGTTGAGTGCAAACCCCGGAAGTCCGCTGCTGCCACTCACCAAGGTTGCAAGCGGTGGTGAACTAGCTCGCACAATGCTGGCGTTGCGGTTGGTGCTTTCTGAAGAACCCGGGACATTGGTGTTTGACGAAGTTGACGCTGGTATTGGTGGCGCGGCAGCCGTCGCAGTTGCTACCGCACTCTCTGACCTTGGTCGCCTACATCAGGTTTTGGCTGTGACGCATTTGCCTCAAGTTGCCGCAGCCGCTCATCATCAGATCGCTGTCACCAAAGAAGTCCGCGAGGGCCTCACCTTTGGCGCTGCCACGACTTTGTCCGCCGAGGAGCGAGTTCAAGAGGTTGCCCGCATGTTGTCTGGCGGGGTAGCAGACCAAAGCGCACGCCAGCACGCCTCGGACTTGATTGAACAATTGGGAGCCCCAAAGGCTGCACCCAAGCAACCACGATCGAAGACCCAGACACGATAAGATGAACTCCCGTTAGCGATGTAAATCCGACGGGAGTCAAGTGACAAAGCACATATTTGTAACAGGTGGCGTTGCCAGTTCACTTGGCAAGGGGCTCACAGCGTCGTCGCTTGGTCGATTGCTCAAAATGCGCGGTCTTCGTGTCACGATGCAAAAACTTGATCCGTACATCAACGTTGATCCCGGAACAATGAACCCGTTTGAGCACGGAGAAGTTTTTGTAACCGACGATGGTGGCGAGACCGATCTTGACTTGGGTCACTATGAAAGATTTATTGACGAAAATCTCACTCGAAGTTCAAATGCAACGACTGGTTCTATCTATCAGGCAGTGTTGGCTGCAGAACGTCGTGGCGATTATTTGGGAAAGACCGTTCAGGTCATTCCTCATGTCACTGACGAGATCAAGCGGCGCATTCGTCGTTTGGCAACTGAAGATACTGATGTTGTCATAACCGAAGTGGGCGGAACTGTTGGTGATATCGAGATTCTGCCCTTTTTAGAGGCAATTCGGCAGTTCAAGAACGAAGTTGGTCGTGACAATGTGCTGTATCTGCATGTGACTTTGGTGCCATTTATTGGTCCTAGCGGTGAGCAAAAGACTAAGCCAACTCAGCACAGCGTGACCGAACTACGTAGCCGTGGTGTACAGCCAGATGTCATCGTGTGCCGTAGCGAAGATCCGCTTAGCGACAGTTTGAAGCGAAAGATTTCACTCATGTGCGACGTAGAAGAGCGTGCCGTCATCAATGCTGCTGATGCTCGAAATATTTACGAGTTGCCTTTGATTCTTCACGAAGAAGGGCTCGATACTTTTGTTTGTGAAAGCCTAAAACTAGAAGTAGAGGCTGATCTCACGCCGTGGGAAAACCTTGTATCCCGTGTTGATGCAGCAACGCAACCAGTGCGTATCGGATTGATCGGAAAATATGTCGAACTACAAGATGCGTACTTATCAGTTGTAGAAAGCCTCAAACATGCCGGGTTTCATTACGGTGCAAAAGTTGAGATCGATTGGATTCAAGCCGAAGACGTCGAAGGATTGCTGGCCTCAGGTCGATTAACAGAACTTGACGGAATGGTGATTCCTGGAGGCTTTGGTCCACGCGGTATCGAAGGCAAGATTGCGGCGGCTGCGTTTTCGCGCGAGAACCTGGTGCCATGTCTGGGATTGTGTCTAGGCATGCAGGTCATGACAATTGAATTCGCTCGTCATGTGTTGGGCCTCTCAGAAGCCAACAGTACGGAATTCGATGCGGCCTCTAAAGACCCAGTGATCGACCTGATGCTTGAACAGCGAGATGTCTCCGACAAGGGAGGCACCATGAGGCTGGGAGCGTATTACGCCGTGCTACAACCTGGTTCTCAAGTAGCGACGCTGTACGGGGAAAACGTTGTCAGCGAAAGACATCGTCATCGCTATGAGTTCAACTACAACTATCGAACTCGCTTTGAGGCTGCAGGGTTTATTTGTAGTGGTACATCACCCGATAAACGATTAGTTGAGTTTATTGAACTCAACGACCATCCGTATTGGGTCGGAACTCAAGCGCATCCTGAGTTTAAGAGCCGACCAGATCGGGCACATCCGTTGTTCAGAGGATTGATCGAAGCAGCCCTCGAGTTTCGTCGAGGTCGCGTCGGTCTGATGTCCAACGTTGCTGTAGCAACTGAGGTTGCCCATTAGTTTGCCCCAAACGCCGTCGCACGGGTTTCAGGTGCGCGAAAAAAAGGAACTGCACTCATGGGGGGTGTGGTCACTTGTTGAGGCAACAGTCGCCAATTCTGATGGCGAATTATTTGAGCGAACATTTGTTGAGTCGCCCGGAGCGGTCGGAGCGGTAGCGGTGACTGCCGACGGGGATGTCGTGATGGTTTGGCAGTATCGCGCACCACTCGATGCAATGAATCTTGAAATTCCGGCAGGTATGCGTGATGTTGATGGTGAGGACATTTTATTGACGGCACAGCGTGAGCTTGCAGAAGAAGTTGGTTTCGTAGCCAAAAAATGGGACTATCT
>JAEMRC010000023.1:1299-22768 GCA_016463545.1 Ilumatobacteraceae bacterium | reverse complement strand
CACAGCGTGAGCTTGCAGAAGAAGTTGGTTTCGTAGCCAAAAAATGGGACTATCTCGGTAACTGTGTCTCTGCAGCCGGAATGACAAATTCGGTCGTGTCACTATTTTTAGCCCGAGACCTATCAACAGTTGAACTTGATCGTCATGGCCCAGAAGAACAAGAGATGCAGATCTCGTTGATCGCACTAGACGACGCCCTCCAAATGGTCGAGGACGGATCAATCACCGATGCAAAAAGCGTGATGGGGCTCATGCTGGCACATCGGCGCATTACACGAGGTCAATAAGAAGTGACACGTTCACCGTTGTCTCCTGTTCGCGCGGGTGAGTTGGTTGAAGCATTTCTTGCATGGCTCACCGTCGAAAAAGGTCGAGCAAGTAATACGATTATCTCTTATCGACGTGACTTGATGGCGTACGAACTATGGCTTGCAGAGCACAAGCTCAAGATTTTAACCGTCAAGGCTCGACACCTGGATGATTTGATTGACGAGAGACGAAACAGTGGCGAAGCAGTCGCCAGTACAGCACGGCTGCTCGCTGCGGTGCGTATGTTTCATAGTTACCTCTTGACTGAGGATGTGCGAACAGACGACCCAACGTCTTTGCTTGAAGGTGTTCGGGTGCCATTGGGCATCCCGCATCCGTTATCAGAAAAAGAAATTCAAGATTTACTTGGTTCGGTAGTCGGGGAGTCCGCCGATGCATTGCGAGATCGAGCACTTTTAGAATTTCTGTATGCCACTGGCGCTCGAATCTCTGAAGTCTGTGGTCTGAACATTGATGACCTAGATCTCAATAATTCCATGGTTCGATTATTTGGCAAAGGTTCTAAAGAGCGTCTTGTACCATTTGGCAAAATTGCTGCAGAAGCATTACGCGATTATCTGCAACGAGATGGTCGACAGAGTCTGGCACCTGAGGTATGGCGGTCTTCTTCTGATCGGGATGCGGTTTTCCTGACGAACAGAGGACTACGAATGAACCGTCAAAAAGCGTGGGAAATTGTGCGTCTCGCTGGGGTTCGAGCTGGAATAACTCGCCAACTATCGCCTCACGTCATGCGCCATTCATGCGCCACGCACATGCTCGAACATGGTGCAGATCTGAGAATTGTTCAAGAGATGTTGGGACATGCGACGATCTCGACAACCCAGGTATACACACGAGTATCACCCGAACTGCTCTTTCAGGTGTATAAAAAGTCTCATCCCAGAATGCGCCCAACATGAATCGTTCTCCGTCACATCTTGCTCGACGCGCCGCATCGTCAATGTCACGTGCGCAATTGAGCATCACTGAGATTGATCGAGTTCGAGAGATTCTTTTGCCCACTGAAATGAGTCTTTGGTTGCTTCAGCAGTCCAGAGACCAACGTCATTCAGTTGCGGTTTGGGACCGTTTTGTCGCTGCATATAATCAGGCAACAATTGACGAACAACGAGCAGCTTTGTTGCACGACCTCGGCAAATCTATGTCGAACGTGGGCTGGCTCGGGCGTATTGTTGCCACCCTCATTGGTGGTCGCACGAAAAACTTGCAAAAGTATCTTGATCATGAACACGTGGGAGTTGAAATGTTGCAAGGGGTTTCATCGGCGCGAACACTTGACATCTTGTCGGGTGCTGCTAGCGATAGTGCAGCGTTAGCAATATTTGCTGCCGACGATGCCTGAAAATAACTAGGCCTTTGGCAGGAGTCCAATTGCTGAGTGCGCACGCGCCAGTGTTGCAGCGGCAATCGTGCGTGCCCGAGAATCGCCAATTGCTAGGAGTCGGGTGAGTTCACCTGGATCTGACATGAGTGCTTTGTAGCGCAAACGGATTGGCTCGAGTAAAGAAATAACAGCATCTCCGGCATCGGCTTTGAGTGGACCGTATTGCTGATATTGACCGAGGAGGGACTCGACGGGGGTAGCAGTGGCCGCCGAAAGTATCTCAAGCAGATTTGCTATACCAGGTTTAGTTGCTGGATCGTATCGAATGTCATTGTCACTGTCGGTGACAGCGCGTTTGAATTTGCGCATGATTGTCTCGTTGTCGTCAAGCATGTAGATAATTCCGGCATCGGAGTGTGCTGACTTGGACATCTTTGATGTTGGGTCTTGAAGGTCCATCACTCGAGCCCCCATTTTGGGATGTACGGCTCGAGGAAGCACGAAGGTGTCTCCAAATCGGTGATTAAACCGAGTGGCGATGTCGCGCGTAATCTCGATGTGTTGGCGTTGGTCATCTCCGACCGGGACTTCCTGGGCGTCATACAACAAAATATCTGCGGCCTGAAGAGCGGGATACGTAAATAATCCTGCCGATACGAAGTCGGCTTCTCGTTTGGCGGCTTTGTCTTTGAACTGTGTCATTCGAGAAAGTTCGCCAAAGGAAACCGTGCACTCCATTACCCACGCCAATTCGCTGTGTTCGTGGATATGGCTCTGTACAAAGATTGTGGCTCGCAAGGGGTCGAGCCCAACGGCAAAGAGCATCGCTGCGAGTTCAAGAGTCTGGACACCTAATACCTTGGGTTGATCGGTCACCGTGAGGGCATGTAGGTCGACAATGCCATGAAACACCTCTGACTCGTGCTGACCTGAGACCCAATTGACGAGTGCTCCGAGGTAGTTGCCAAGGTGAACCGATCCAGTGGGTTGAATACAAGACAAGACTCGGGTCACCTCCCGAACGCTAGCAACAGTGGCACAGTCAGACGTGGTTGATTCACTCTTTGTTGGGTCACGAGCACTACATTTGAGAGGTGGCATACGACGTGGCAACACCCCTCTATGAGGGCCCCTTTGATTTGTTGTTGCACCTCATCTTGCGCGAAGAAGTAGACATCCACGAGATTTCACTAACAACAATCGTGGACGCTTTTTTGGCAGAACTTGTACAAATGCAACAACTAGATCTAGATATTGCGACTGAGTTTTTGCTCATTGCCGCAACCCTTGTCGAACTCAAGGCGCGGCGTCTCCTGCCCGGAAAAGAAAACATCGACCTTGACGACGAACTAGCGCTCTGGGAAGAACGAGACGTCTTGCTGGCTCGGCTCCTGGACTGCAAAACCTTTAAGGATGTGGCCCGAGTTCTGAGCAAATTTGTTGACGATGCTGATCTGAGTTACCCACGTACCGTCGGACCAGATGACCGCTTTGATGGAGTAGTCCCTGATCTGTTGGAGGGGCTCACGATAGAAAAACTTCAAAAGGGTTTCGTGACTGCCATCACGCCAAAGAGACCAGACGAAGTTTCGATGTCGCATGTGTCCCCAATTCGCTTCACCGTTGCAGAAGCCGTGCAGAGATTGATGCAGACCTTGCCTTCGACTGGTCAAACGTCTTTAAGAAAACTCACAGCTGGTGTGCACGAAAGACTTGATGTCATTGTTCAGTTCCTTGCGTTGCTCGAGATGTACAAGCAGAACTACATCGAGTTAGACCAGGCAGAGAGATTTGGTGATATTCAAATTACTTGGACAGGAATCGGTCCAGAAGTGGGCGACACTGAGACCGACGCATACGAAGGATGACATGATGGATGCTGATTTAATACGAGCAATTGAAGCGATGGTTTTGGTCTCTCAAGAACCTGTACGGTCTGAGTTGATGGCGCAGTTGCTTGAACGGCCTGTAGTTGAGATTGAACACATGTGTGAACGACTTTCTGAGTCGTACGAACAAGCCGGCCACGGATTCGAACTCGCCAAAATTGCCGGAGGATGGCGCTTTCAGACGCATCCCTCGATGTCGATGTATGTTGAGCAGTTTTTACTTGACGGACAACGGGCACGTCTGTCGAATCCAGCGCTTGAGACTTTGGCGATTGTTGCGTATAAGCAACCAATTTCGCGCATGCAGATTGCATCAATCAGAGGAGTCGACCCAGATGCGGTATTGCGAACCCTGCATAGTCGCGGTTACGTCACGATTGTGAGCACCGACACAGGTCCAGGACAAGCCTCAATGTGGGGCACCACACAATTGTTTCTAGAAAAACTCGGCATTGCGTCGCTGGCGGATATGCCAGAGATTTCTTCGTTTGTTCCTGACGCAAATATTATTGAAGCTCTTGAGAAAACGCTCAGTGGGTCATTAGAACTTGAAGAAGAAACCCCCTTGACATCTGACGCCCCAGACTGACGTGAACACATCCGCGCCGGGAGGCGCCACGCCGGAGAAACCACTGTGGGAACAAAATGCGTCCGACGAAGGGGAGCGTCTACAAAAAGTTCTCGCTCGTGTCGGATACGGCTCTCGACGTGTGTGTGAAGAAATCATCCAAGATGGTCGGGTCACCGTTAACGGCGTCGTGGCAATACTTGGCAAAAGAGTGTTGATAGATACCGATACGGTCGAAGTCGATGGGGTCACGCTGGGGGTTCGTCCCGGCTTGGTGTATTACTTATTGAATAAACCAACAGGGGTCGTGTCAACTGCCTTTGACACCCATGACCGTCAAACTATTTTAGAACTAGTGCCAGCAGAGCCTCGAGTTTTTTCAATTGGTCGACTTGACATGGAAACGGAGGGCCTAATCATTTTGACCAACGACGGTGATCTTGGCAATGTGATTGCGCACCCAAGTAGTGCGGTGGAAAAAGAATATGTTGCAGAAGTGCAGTGCGGTCCGCAAGGTGTTTCGCAAAGCGCGATTCGCCGTCTGCGCGTTGGCATCGAACTAGAAGATGGAGTGACTGCGCCAGCAGAAGTCGGGCAACCAGAAAACGGCGTGCTGCGCATCACGATTCACGAAGGCAAGAATCGTCAGATTCGTCGAATGTGTGAAGAGGTCGGTTATCCGGTACAAAGGCTTGTAAGAGTGCGCATTGGTCCAATTAGAGATCAACACTTAAGTCCCGGTGAATGGCGACATCTGACGCATGCAGAGCTTCGATTATTGCGTGAGGCCGTCGCTCAGGGAAAAGCAGGGGGCCGCCGTCAACCTCCACGGATACGATAAGAACGTGTCTCAAGATCCGCATATCTCTCGTCATGCCAATGTGGTGGGCCTTGGACTGATCGGTGGATCATTGTGTTTGGCACTCAAAGACAAAGGCTTTATTGTCCACGGCACTGATTCGGACATCACACGTGTACAGATTGCGCTCGAGCGAGGCATCATCGACGACAACACTGTCTTCCCGACAGCAGATATTGGCTTTGTGGCAACTCCTGTCGCTGCAAGTGTTGATGCGATTACGCAGTTACTCGCCGATATGTCGGGCTTCGTGACGGACGTTGGTTCTGTCAAGAACGACATTGTTGCGCGCGTACAATCAGATCGTTTTGTCGGTGGGCATCCGATGGCTGGCTCAGAACTAGACGGTTTAGACGGTGCTGATGCAACCATGTTTGAATCGGCAGTGTGGGTGCTGACTCCGTCGCCACAGACATCTGACGCTGCGTTCGCTGCAGTAGCGGGGATCATTTCTCGTCTTGGTGCGGACGTCGTAGCGCTTCCTCCGCAAAAGCATGATGAACTTGTTGCTCTCATTAGTCATGTGCCGCACCTGACGGCTGCCACGCTCATGGGTCTCGCTGACGAACGCTCAGAAGAGCATCTCGCTTTGCTGCGGTTGGCGGCCGGCGGATTTAGAGACATGACACGAATCGCGTCTGGACGAACTGATATTTGGTTGGATATTTGCCAACAAAATCGTCCAGCGATTGTGGCTGCTTTGGATTCACTGATTAATGGGCTACAACACATTCGACAGGTTGTGCAAGATGAGGACAGGCCAGCACTCATGGCTCACCTAGATCGAGCACGACAAGCACGGATGAATCTGCCTTCTCGGGTTGGTCCGTCAACTGAACTCGCAGAAGTCCGCATTCCGATACCAGATCGTCCTGGTGCAGCAGCAGATGTCTTTGCTTTGGCCGGAGAATTAGGAGTGAATATTTTCGACTTTGAAGTCGTGCATTCTCTTGAGGGAGACCGTGGCGTCATCGTAATGGTTGTCGATAATCATCAAGTCGATTTATTTAAAGGCGGATTACTTGCGCGGACATTTCGTCCTGCCGTACACAGGTTGTCATGATGTCGTCAGTGCGCGCCATCAATGCCTCGCGAACGCCTCTGGATTGCACGGTTCAGGTTCCGGGTTCAAAAAGTATTGCCAATCGAGCGTTGGTGTGCGCGGCGCTATCCCATGGTGAGTCGGTTATCCAAAACATCCCCGATGGTGACGATACTTTTGCAATGCTCGACGCCCTCAAGGCAATGGGACTGCCGTGTCAGGTAACAAAAAATCAGGTCACAGTTATCGGCGGAGACCTCGGTCATTCCAACGTCACCCTTAATGCTCGTCTTGCCGGAACAACATCTAGATTTTTAACTGCAGTCGCCGCAGTGCGTGCAGGCGGGACAACGATTGATGGCGATGATGCTTTGCGTCGACGACCAATGAACGACTTACACGATGCGCTCAGACAGATTGGCGCCGATATCAGATATTCGGGTTCCAACGGACTGCTGCCTGTCACTCTGGGGCCAAATATTGCGAGAAGTGGCGTCGTGAGTATTCGTGGAGATATATCGAGTCAATTTATTTCGGCCTTGATGATGATTGGGCCAGTGATTGGAGGACTGACAATTCAGTTGACGTCACAGTTGGTGTCGCGGCCTTATGTTGACATGACGCGAGTGGTGATGGAGTCTTTCGGTGCCCGCGTCACAGTTTCAGAGAAAATAATTACGGTTCATGCGGATAGTTACAAGCCTGCGCGTTTTGTTGTGGAGCCAGATTTTTCTTCGGCTGCGGTGCCCATAGTGGCAACAACTATTCGTGGCGGCAAGATACGTTTGACAGGGTTAGGTTTGGCTACCACCCAAAGTGATGCATGCATCCTTGACATTGTTCAGCAGTCCGGTGCCATCGTTGAGCGTGAGGGCGATGACATCGTGGTTACATCACAAATGGGGCAAGTATTACAGCCGCTACAACTGCATCTCAGTGATTCCTCTGATCTCGTGCCGATTGTGGCGATGTTGTGTCTCAGGGCAACAGGTACGAGTTCAATTGACGGAGTTGGTTTTATTCGAGCAAAGGAGAGTGATCGGCTAGGCGACTTGACTCGAGAAGTCGTCAAGTTGGGAGGACGAATAGAGGTACTTCCCGATGGTCTAGAGATTCAAGGTGTTGACTCCTTAAACGGCCAGACTATGAATACATACGATGACCATCGGCTAGCGATGGCATTTGCAGTGCTCGGAACAGTTGTCAGCGGAATAAGCGTCAATGACTCGGCCGTCGTATCGAAAAGTTGGCCAAGTTTTTGGCTCGACATGGCACAGGTGCTTGGATGAATCAACTGTGGGCACTACCGTATTCGGAGTGAGCACAGAGACAGTCGTCGCGTTTGACGTTGATAAGACACTCACCGTAAAAGATTGCGTATTGCCCTTCATGTCGCTTGTGGCAGGACGATTTTCTTTGTTGAGCGTCGTGCTCAGAAATCCGCTACAGGTGGCGTCCTTGCTCAGACACCGAGACAGAGATGGTCTAAAAAGGCTTTTTGTTCGTGCGGTTTTCAAGGGTAGAGATGCGAGTGAGATTGATGAACTCGGCGAACAGTTTGCGAGCGTTGTTCTAAATAAGTGGATGCGCGCAGATGTCGCACAACGACTGCGTTGGCACCAAAAGAACGGTCACATTGTGCTGCTGGTGTCGGCATCACTCGATGCATACTTGGTTCCGTTAGCCAAGACAATTGGTGCAGAAGCAGTCTTGTGCACAACGCTTGAAGCAGATGAGAATGGCTTGCTCACCGGAAATCTCGTCGGCGACAATTGTCGTGCCCAACAAAAAGTAGATCGACTCGAGATGTGGGCACAAAATCGGGGGACTGCGGGAGATAATTGGCTCAGTGTCGCCTACGGCGATTCTCGTGGTGACTTGGAGATGTTGTCGTATGCCAGAGTTGGCCACAATGTCTCGCGGCAGATACTTGAGCCCGCATGCTAAACGCACTACTTCGCGAAGCCCGTCCCAAGCAATGGGTCAAGAATATTTTGGTATTTGCAGCACCCGGAGCACTGGGAGTTCTGGGGCACTGGACATCGTTGGCTCCGTCCCTCGTGATGTTTGTTGCATTTTGTTTGACTGCGAGCGGAACCTACTTTTTAAATGACGTGCAGGACGTCGCCAACGATCGACTTCATCCGAAAAAAAGTCGGCGACCAATTGCGGCTGGAGAAATCCCAATACCGCTTGCTCGACTAATAGCGGCAGTACTACTGGTGGTCGGGCCGTTATTGGCAGCAACAACTCGACCGGCCGCTGGCGTGATTGTCGCGCTGTATGCAATGACAACAATTTCGTACAGCATGGGCTTGAAAAACATCGTGTTGCTAGATCTTGTGATCGTGGCATCGGGCTTTGTCTTGCGAGCGGTTGCAGGTGCGGTCGGTACGGACACACATATGTCAAAGTGGTTCGTCTTGTGTACGAGTTTTGGTTCTTTATTTATTATCGCCGGAAAACGTTTTGGAGAAATGCAAGAGATGGGCCAAGATGCTGCGCTTACTCGTGCTGCTCTAAAAGACTACTCAGAGGCATTTTTGCGAATGCTCGTCATCGTGGCATGTGGGGCGACCTTGCTTGCGTACTGCCTCTGGGCCTTCGAAAGTGCAGAGTCGCTTTCAACAAGTTTCCCATATTTTGAATTGTCAATTGTTCCTATGGCGCTGAGTGTTTTTAGATATTTAATGGTGATTGAGCAAGGTAAGGCGTCGGCGCCAGAAGACGTGTTTGCTACCGACAGAGCGATTCAAATGTATGGAGTCGTTTGGTTGATTGTCTATGGACTTGGCATATACGCCAGTTAACAGGCTCGACAATCAGCGCGTTCGTTGTCTCTTTGTCTCATCCAAAAGCACGCCTAATGTGCGCGTCGCAGTCGCATTCCACGTGAGCGATTTGGCATGCATCAGTGCCCCGTCGGACAAGGTCTTTTGAAGTTGTGGTTCAAGCAAGACTCGCAACGCAGCCAAGCCAAGATCATCGAGAGTGGGCACAATCAGTCCACTGACATTATGTTTCACTGCTCCACGATGCCCGTCATTATCAAGCACAACACACGGCGTGCCGCATGCGGCGGCTTCGGTGATCGTCATGCCCCAGCCCTCTGAGTGGGATGCACTCGTTAATAACCAAGATGACTGATAGAGCGAGACGAGTTCTTGATTTGATATATGTCCGAGCAGTGAGATTTGCTGCGTGAGACCCAAGTCATCGATGAGATGTTGCAGTTCTGCTCGCTGTGGTCCGTCTCCGACAATCACAAGACGGGCATCTGGTAGTTCTTGCGTAATGATTTTCATTTGCCTGATGAGTGCATCAAATTGCTTGACAGGAGCCAGCCGTCCAACCGCACAGATAAGCGGCGACGACGATCGTGGCGTTGCATTCAAGTGTGTGAAAGAAGCGTCTATGCCAGGAGCAATTACATGAACGAGGTCTGGCTTGTAGCCGTGGCTCAAGAGATGTTCACTGGTGGCTGGCGCAAGCGTAATAACCGGATGTGCCTTGTAGAACAAAGGCGCAATCGTGCCTTCAAGTAATCGACCAAAGGGAGCAAGTGGTGCTGGTAGTGATTCTTTCCACATATCAGTGTGAATGTGATGTAGCCACGTGACATGTGGACGCCGTGCCCATAACGATGAAAACCAAGGGACTCCATTCCAAATCTCTATGACGGCGTCGTAGTGGTGCTTGCTCAACAGTTGGTGGGTGATGACGCGCGGAAACACGCCATATCTGCCTGCTCGTTGTACAACTTGATACCCATTTCGTTCAAACTCACGACTCCGCGATGCACTTGACGTTCGATGCGCGATTTGCAGGCCTGTGCTCGCCCAACGGGAGAACACCTGATCCGCATGAACCTCTGAGCCTCCAGCATCTGGATCGTCCAGGTCTCGCCAGGCAAAACTGGCGATCTGATGCACGCCAAGGCTCTGTAACTCTGTGGAGATCATCTCCAGCGTGGGCTGGATTGATTGGGGATTGACCGTGGGCTCAGGCATGTCCTTTCTATACTAGGAATCTCCATGAAGCAGACAGGTGAACGCCCCCTCAAGGACAGTACGCCGGCGGCACTTTTGGCCCTTCATGACGCTGGATACCGAGAAATTCGCGCCAGGATCACTGCAGGAGTCGTGCTTGACGTGGGTTGTGGCGTCGGAGACGAGTCAATTCGCCTTGCGGTGGGTGACAGCGTGGTGCTTGGCATTGATTATGACGCTGACACCGCTGCGATGGCTCGCGGAAATGGCGTCCATGCAACATGCGCCGATGGGTCGATTTTGCCCCTAAGGACTGCAAGCATTGATGCAGTGTGTTCGAGCCACATCATCGAGCATTTTGTCGATCCAGAGCCGCATGTGGCAGAAGTTGCCAGAGTAACCAAAGACGACGGCGCCGTATTTTTTTTGACGCCCAACGAACCCGCTGATTTTGAGAATCCCTTTCATGTACATCTGTTCACTCCGTCGTCTCTACAGACAATGCTGCGGAGACACTTTGCAGATGTTGAGGTAATGGGTCTTGATGGCGACGACATCGTGCATGCTGATTTTGATACTCGACGTCAGACCGGAAAAAGACTGTTGGCTCTTGATGTATTCGGTTTACGCAAAAAGTTGCCAAGATCGTGGTATATCGCACTTCATGCGTTCGGGCGCAGAGTTGTGTATCCGTTGACGAATCGGCATATGTCAGATGGTCCAGCGATTACGGAGAAAAATTTTTTCGTGACACCAATACTCAGCGACAAAACTCTTGTGCTTTTTGCTATCGCAAAAAGACCAGTACGGTCACACTGACATTATGAGACAAAAACTTTCTGGTTGGGGTCGCACTGCGTGGTCGTATTCTGAAGTAGTTACTCCCTCGTCGTCGCAAGATATTTCAGCCGTCATTGCAGCACCTCAACTCCGTGGAGTTATTGCCCGAGGGCTTGGTCGTTCGTACGGAGCAGCATCACAAAATGCGGGCGGAACCGTTATTGACATGGCAAACGACGAGGCGTCACCTATTGCACTTGATCCTCGCACCGGAGTCGTCACAGCAGGAGCAGGAGTCAGCATTGATGCTTTGCTTAAGTACTGCGTGCCGCGTGGATGGTTTGTTCCTGTGACGCCCGGAACCCGCTTCGTGACAATTGGCGGGGCTATTGGTTCTGATATTCACGGCAAGAATCATCACGTTGACGGAAGTTTTGGTATTCACGTGCTGTCAATGCGAGTGATGTTGTCAACGACAGAGATCATTGAATTGTCACCGTCGATACGGCCCGATTGGTTCTGGGCCACTATCGCAGGTATGGGCTTGACTGGGATTGTGATTGATGCAACATTTCAAATGTTGGCAATTTCGTCATCAATGATGCACGTTGAGACAGAGCGACTACAGAACTTTGACGCTCTCATCGGAGCAATGGGTCCATCTAGTGACGATGATGGTTACCGGTATTCGGTTGCATGGGTCGATCTTTTGGCAAGTGGCTCGTCACTGGGGCGTGGCGTTCTCAGCAGGGGAGAGCATGCAACGCGGGATCAGGACTCGCGTTCAGAGCCTCTGGTGTATGACCCCAAAGTCAGGATTTCAGCGCCACCTTGGGTTCCAAACGGTGTAATTAATAAGTTGTCAATCAAGGCTTTTAACGAAGCGTGGTATCGCAAGGCTCCACGACGACGAACAGAAAGCATTGAATCAATAGCAGGTTTTTTTCATCCTCTTGATGGAGTCCGTCAATGGAATCGGCTGTACGGATCACAAGGCTTTATTCAATACCAATTCATCGTGCCCCTCGATCAAACCGATGTTCTTCGAACGGTTATTGGTCAATTTGCAGATGCCGGCGTCGCTTCGTTTTTGGCCGTACTTAAACGAATGGGTGAATCGAATCTGGCGCCGATGTCTTTTCCGACAGCCGGCTGGACTCTGACGTTGGATATAGCCGCCGGTGCACGTGGCTTACCAGAATTATTATCTGCAGTTGACACAGTGGTACTTGATGCTGGTGGGCGACATTACTTGGCTAAAGATGCGCATGTGTCGCCGGGAGCCGTTCGCAAAGGCTACGACCGCTTTGAAGAGTGGAAAACCATTCGAAATGAAATGGACCCAACAGGTGTTTGGAAAAGCGATTTAGGTCGACGGTTGGGTTTAGTCGATCCATGAAACACAACAAGGGAGAAAAGTTATGAAAAACGGGCTTGGCGTTGCGCAAAACATCGTGTTGTTTGGCGGCACGAGTGATATTGGGCAGGCGATCGTCTCAGACTTGCTTCGGCCCGGGGTAGCACATGTTGTGTTGGTGAGTCGCAATATCGAGGAAGCAGATCGTTTCGGTCAAGACATTACACAGCGGTATCCCGATATCGATGTTCATCATGTTCGATTCGACGGCCAAGATGCAGCCGCAATGACACGTGTGGTGCAAGAGGTTGTTTCACTTGTCGCAGATATTGATGTTGTAATTGTTGCTCAGGCATTGCTTGGTGACGGAATTGATTTCTTGCAGAATCCACACGAGGCAATACCACTCGCAACGGTTAATTTTACGGCGACCATGACGCTGTTGCTCGCTCTTGGACACCAGGTCAACCAGCAGGGATACGGACGCATCGTCTTGTTGTCGTCTGTTGCAGGAGAACGTGTACGGCGCAGTAATGCCGTGTATGGCGCAACCAAGGCTGGCATTGACGCTTTCGCGCTTGCGCTTGATCATGAGTTGTCGTCAGGTGGTGGGTCGATTCTTGTTGTTCGTCCTGGATTTGTGATGAGCAAGATGACAACCGGAATGAAAAAAGCGCCTTTCAGCGCAACGCCCGCAGCGGTTGCCAAAAGTGTTGCTCGCGCTGTTGACTCAAACGCACGCATTATCTGGACCCCGAGCATTCTGCGTTGGGTTTTTATGGTGTTTCGGCATTTGCCGACGGCATTGTGGAGAAGGATGCCGCTTTAGGCAGTATCTTGGCTAGCGATGTTCGTGACCACGACTCGTTTGCGTTTTACGACATCACGCAAGCCCCAGCGAGTGACGCGCCATAGCGCCTCGGTCACAATTGACTGATTCATTTTTGATGACCCAGTAGTTCTTTCTCTAAAGACAATCGGAATCTCGACAATCCGAGCACCTGCACGAACCAGTGTGTATGTTGTCTCGATTTGAAATGTATATCCATCGGATTTGGTTTTGGTGAGCCCAAGACGGTTAACGGTGTCAGCGCGAAAAGCACGAAAACCTGATGTGGCGTCGTTGATCGCTAAGCCTAAAACTAAGGCGACATAGCGGTTTCCCCATCTAGACAAAAACAAACGTTTACGAGGCCAACCAATGATCCCTCCGCCGGGGATATATCGAGAACCAATCGCGAGATCTGCGCCGAGTGTTGCTGCACTCACGAGTTCTGGAAGCACAGCCGGATCATGAGAGAGGTCTGCGTCAATTTCTACCAAGATGTCGTATTGACGCTCGAGGCCCCATGCAAATGCAGTTCGGTATGCATTGCCCAAACCATCTTTGGATTGACGGCGAATCACAAAGACATTTCCTTCAATGCCATGAAGTTGTTCTGCGAGGTCAGGCGTTGCGTCCGTGCTGATGTCGTCTATGACAAGCACATCGGCGTGCGGTAAGGCTCGATGAATGCGCTGGATTACGATGGCGATATTGCCAGCCTCGTTGTGTGTCGGTATGCAAACGAGTGTTTTAGTCACGTCTTGAGAGTAGTGGGGTCAGACCGCTCAATTGCGGAAGTAACAACGATCGCGATTGCTGCCCACGCCACCATGTTCCAGTGCATGAAATGCCCAGGCCAGTCAAGGGTTGCGGGGTATCGGTAGCGAATCTGTGATGCAATGATCCAGACCACCGGCGCAAGACCGAGAGTCATAAAACTCAAGAACGCCGCACGACGAGAAATGAATGTCGTCATGATCGACGCCAGTGCTGCCAAGGGTCCAGCCAGCACCAGAATGACTAGCGCAACTGGCCATCTGCCAAGAAGCAGCGATCGTGACTCGCGTCGTGCTGGCAGCAGAGTCAATGGTCGCCGCAGCAAAAGCAACGCACACATGATGGCGACGGCGAGCGATAGAGCGATGGCTTTTGGAACTGATCGCTGTGGAGTCCAATCAAGACTCAAAATTCCAGAGCCATTCACGAGCCACCCATTGGCGTAGCCCTGCACGACAAATGGTTCGCCAAGATCAATTGACGGTGATGTTGATGTCTGTCGGTAGGTTGCCTTCCAGCCAGGATTAATGCTGTACGCGAAACTCACAATGGTGGGGCCAGTGGCCGTTACTTGAGCCTCTAGATGTGTTGTGCCCCGTGACAGGATCGTTGTCTGCACAGCCGGCACAGATGCTTTTACCGTTTGACTTTTGGGTTGCAGGATGATTCGGTCCAGATCAAATCCGACATCCTCGCCCAGGGCGGTTCGAAGAGTATGTTTTCCTGCGTCCAGCATGAACGAGTCATCGCACAGCGATAGGTCCAGAGTTTTCCGATTAAGGGCATCGCTAACTGAGCCTTTGACGAACACCCCAACTGCAACATCATCGATCCACAGCAGATCTGAACGGCAAAGAACTGAAAGATTGCGTGTGGCTAATTCATTGTCAGCACCAGTGTCGATCTCTCGAACAGAAACAGGCAACACTCGAGGGAAACCGCTGAAGTAGTCGGGCGATGTCTTGGCTGCGATCTCGTCAATCACGATAGAAGTAATCGGCGCTTGAATGGTTGCCGGAAGATCGACAACTGAATTACCAGTTTCATCTGGCTTTGGTACTTGAACCTGCAAACTTCCACCAGTGCCTGTAATGGTGACTGTTGTTGGTATCGAATGTTCGTTGTCATTTATAAAAGCGAATCGCAACCGCCGCGTGGTGGCATCACCGAGGGCGACATTAAGTTGTGCGCCGATGGAAGCATCAATCGGAGTCGTCCAAGAAGTATTTTGATCACCGTCTACAGCAGACAGTCCCAAACTGCTTGGTGAGCCTTGAGTTCGCTGAGACGCAAAAACTAAGGGGTCAGCACCGATCAGTTGATTAATAACTGCATCTTTTGCCAAGCCAGAAACACGCACGTCGCCACTGATGCTGAATGCTGTCGGGATTGTAGTTAAAAATATTCGAGAAATATTTGTCTCAGGGTCGAAGCGATTCGGCGTGGCCTGATCGATTCGTCGGCGTGTCAGAAGAAAGGTGGAGGGTGCGTCGGAGACTCTGGTAACGGGTAGACGAAAATACTCAGCACTGGAGACGCCACCAATCTTTACTTCGGCGATTCCGACTCCTGGTGCAGCCGAGAAAGAAGTTCTCGCACCATAGCTATCTGAGAGCACGCGTATAAGAACTCGGGTGAATGACTGTAACGCAAATGTGACGGTAACTGAATTGCCTTTACCAAAAGAAGACAAAATTGGTGATGCGGAGCCATCTAGCGTGATTGAAAACTTTGTAATCTTGCGTGCCGTGACCCCAGTAGTTGGCAACTCAAGCGTGATGCGGTCAGTTGTTACCTTGCGGCGTAGCGTTATCTCTAGAGCTTCGTTGCGAGATGATTGAAACACTGCTGTGCGCCAAGCTGTACGCGGGTCGCCGTCAACTGCATTTTCTGGCCGATCCTCAGGAGTAAAGGTCACAGGATTTCCGTAGTTTGTTGCTCGCACGGACGCAATATCACCCACGAGTTCGCTGACGGTTTGGGAGTCTGGCGAAACATCTAGGTCGTGATCAGCGATGAATGGCATTAGACGGTTGTCGCTTGGATCTTTTCGCAAGGCCTCTGTTTTTGCCCCGTCTGTTTTTCCTGTGTTGCTGCCGACCGAATACCAACGTCGTGCTGCCCGTCGGTTGGTATCGGTCAGAATCTGAATGGAGGAAGTTTGTGAGATGTCGCTGAGTTCTCGCTGGTTAATCGTGTCGGCGTAGATGATGGGTCGGCGTGGCTCAATAAGGTTTGCATTTAGCGCATCTATGAGACCCTCGCCATCACCTGACAGCACAACAGTTGAGTCTGCAGGTTGTGCGTCTAGCAGCGGACGCGAGTCAGCAATGTTCCATGCAACCACAGACGGGTAACTTTGCGTTCTCTCGTGGGCGTAGGTTTGACTGTCGATAAGTGGAACACTCGACATATTTTTTTGTTGGGGACCCCGAAACAAGAGGTCTCCGGGAGGCGTTGATTCAATAACCGGCACTAACGCGTCGGGGCGAGGAGTTCTATACCTCTCATGTTCAATATCGTTTCGTTGAATCACGTGAGATGCCGAGATGAGATTGGCAAATTGCTTGAGGGATTGAGGTTCGTACCAACCATCTTGAAGCCGAGATTCGAATGAATTCAAAAGGTCAGCAGTGGAGTCGCTGCCGTACGGAACCAATTCTCGCGCAATATAGCCAGAGTCAATTAATCCGGGTGTAATTGGATCTATCGTTCCTCCCCACGTGTAGTTTGCAAAATCTGCTCCAGGGAACTCATACGTGCGATCAACATTATTTAGCGATGATGTCAAGGATTGTTTGTTGATGGTGTCACTCAGTTGAGTCCAATAGGCCGGAAGTTGTTCAGAACGAGCGATCGATGGCGTCATTGCCGAAGCCGTGAACCAAGGGAAAAAGTTAACAAGGCAAAGCAATGCCAAGAAGTATGGAGCAATAACAAAGGAGCGCGGAAAACGATCTGCACACGCAGTTTTTAGTTGGTCGTATCCAAATGCAATTCCGAGGGCTAGAGCCAAGATGACCATTGGTGCGGCTCGTGGAGTTGAGCGCAGCGCGAAACCTGATTCGTTGTGCACAAGACGTGAAAAAAAACGCCCATAAACGCTCGGTCCTCCGATTGGTGCGGCACCAACAGCAACGGCGAGTCCGAACAACAGAAGTAGTGCCAAATGAACCCTGTGTCGATGGTTGATGGCCATAATGCACAGCAATCCAAGTCCTGCAACTGACCAACCGACCGCCAATACGAGAGGGTTTGTGAGATACGAAGCGCTTGGTCCAACCCAGCGACCTAGCTTGTCGCCTCCATAGAAAAACCAATATCCAAGTCCGCGCACAATCTCCTGCACTGATGAAGCCTTGGCAACAGTTTCGTATGTTTCGGTGTAGCGCAATATCGGTAGGCCAAATTTTCCTTGTATCAGCAATCCGTTGATCCACCACACAGAAACGCCGAGACATAACACACCAGATCGCCAGCCAAACCTCAGAGTGTCTCGCCATGTCGTTACACGCGACAATGCGTCAGCGATCATCCACACGACTACTCCGAGGCCCGACATGACGAGTGCCGTCGCGTTAACCGTTCCAACCGTGCCTGTAATCAAAGCAAAGAGAGCCGGCCATCGCCAAGAGGAGTCGGTGCGGGCGCGCACAACACACCAGATAAGAAACGGAAGTCCTGCCCAGGGGAGTAGGAGCCCAGAAAGCCTGGAAAAATACTGCAAAAAATATGGACTAAAGCCATAGGCGAGACCGGCGAGCATCGAAGCCACAAGAGATGCCCCAAGTGTTTTGGCTACCAAACGCGCACCCAGTGCCGCCATAAAAATAAGTAGTCCCCACCAACACCGCTGTGCGACCCAATCAGGGATTCTTAGTAGGTCCATAACAAAGTAATACGGACCCATTGGCCAGAGGTAACCGAGCATTTGATGCGTTACTGTGCCCGCACCAATATTTGGATTCCAGATGTTGATGGACTCACGAAGGAGTTTGGTCGGATTGAGATACAGGTACGACTTGGTATCGGCACTCACTTCTCCGATGCGCGTATAGAAAGCCGGAATAAAGGCACAGACTGCATAGAAATATATATGTCCGCGTTGACGAAGATTCATTGTTGGCTTTTTCGAACACGTTTGTTTGCTATACGCGAGAGCGGTTCCTCGAATAGGTAATAACTCAACGCCGCAATCACAAACGTCGCACATGTAGTGATGAGAACTCGACCCAGGATTTGAGAATCAAAGAACTCGTAGGGCATCCATCGTTGAGCCCAGTCGCCGCTAATAAAGACTTGGTGCCACAAGTACACGCCGTACGAGACGATGCCGGCCCAAGCAAGCCAACGCTGTCCAAAGAACTGATGTGATTTCGTTTGAGGACCCGGAAGTGCAAACGGTGCAACGAGAAATAATCCGATGAGACCGTAGAAACCTTGACGAAGTGTCTCGCGCACAAAGCCCGAAGTGTCGAGGCCGACCGCAAGTGAAAATTGAGTAGAGACAATCCAGAATAATGCGAGAGCAACGATCACCGAAGCGGTTGCCCATCGACTAACAAAGTTGCAAACACGTTTTGCCCATTCTTGCGTGTGAGATAGTTCGGCAAGGATCGCTAGAGCGATGCCAAGAGCAAAGATGTCCACCAAAGACGGCAACCAAAAGGGAATTATTCTGCTAAAAGAGGGCTCGATAAAATATACGGCAAGGCGAAAACAAATGCTCGAGAGATACAGGCTGGCAGCAAAACATAACGCGATGACACCGCGATGTCTAAGTGGCTTGTGTTTCGTGAGGAGTAAGAGGCCGTGTGCGAGCCCAGGAACTATGAGGTAGAAGCTCAGTTCGGTCGCAAGACTCCAAGATTGCGTGATGCCCGAGATCAGATGGGTTGTGGAATAGATGTTCAGAAGAAATGCGGAAAAGAAAAAACCGCTCGCCCCTCCAACCTCAACTGCTCCAATAAGCAACATCACAATCAATGCGAGCCAGTAAGCGGGCAAGATACGAACAAGGCGTTTACGCCAAAACTGACTCGATGAGGGGAGTGTCTGATCATTTAAGATCGACCGAGCAAATGGTTTAAATAATAAGTATCCACTCAGGATGAAAAAGATTGGCACCCCAACATCAAGTCGCCCAGTGAAGCGTCCCCAAAATCGATAGGAACTATTTGAGGTGATTCCGGCGGCAAACATAATGTGATGGAGCACGATGAGATACGCAGCCACGGCGCGCACACCATCAAGAGCCAAGTTATGTTGTGCCAGTTGAGGATTGGTGCGACCTGGTCTAACCATTGCCTGTAACCGGTTCCGCACAGTATTGATACTAATTGCTTGGCTGTCGCGGTGTCGTGAGTGTCACAAGGACCGCAAAAACTATGAGGGCGTACATCAGGCCCTGGTGGCTAGATGCAGTGTTTGTCGGCCAGTCAAATCGTGGCGTGAGATCGGAGTCTCTGATGTTGGCAAAAGCTCCCCAGATGCGATACGCAGGCAATCCCGCGGCGACGACAATCAACAAGGTGCGCCACCTTGAAACGACCAGCAGCGCACAAAGCGCTAGAAGTCCCATCCATGATGGGGAATCAACGACTAATGCAGCGAGTAATCCGATGGCGAGAAGCGCCAGGGCTCGAGCGCGCATCGACGGCGGAGGATTGCTCACATATTCCGGGAATATGGGGGCAGGCAGGCTTGGGGATCTTCTGCAGCGCCACAAAATGCCTAAGCAAAGAAGCACCATCAAGACAGAAAGCAACTGCGCCAGTTGGGCGTAACGCTGCGGTGCAAACGACAGAGTGATCGTTGTGGGCTCCTCATGCGCGTCGATGAGCCAAGCGTTAAAGCCGCCATCAGCTCGAACATGGTTCTGAATTTTCTTGCCGTTCAGAGAGGCGACCCAGCCCGAAGAGTATCCCTCCCCAAACACAAACCACTGAGTGGTAGCACTCGGTGGCAGTGTCGCGGTGCGGCGCGTAGGCGAGCCAGACATTGAAAGATTGGTCTGTGTTGCGACAGGCCAGGATAGATCGCTCACGAGTGCTACGCCATCAATTGAGATCGGCGTGTCGTTGTAGGAAGATGTTCGTATTGTGTGGATTCCGGCACCGAGTGTCAATTTTTGTTCGTACTGTATAGATGCAGTTGGTTTGGTGACATCACCACTAAAGGTGACATTAGCGGTTGTCTTGCTTGAATCAATATCAAAGGTGACTTGCTGAGGCTCTGTAGGCAGGGTCGGATCAATTTGCACGATGCCCGCACCAGTAATTGAAAAGATCTCCAGCGGATACAGCATGTTCTTGCCGAAGCGAGAGTCAAAAAATATCCGGTCGGTTGAAGACTTTGCAATGAGTGTCCACCGACCAATGCTCAACGCACTCGTGTTGATGACGCTTACTTTTTCCGTGTCGGAGATAGTGACATCAAGAGTTGTCGCTCCATCAGTTATTGTCGCGCTCGTGATCGCGTTGCAGGTTGCCAAGGAGCACTGAGTGAAAAATATCTCAGGAGTCTTGCTTGTTACGTCAAAAGAAATCGAAGCAGCCGTGGTGTGTCCGACTCGACTTTGCCATGACGTTGCATCGCTTGAATCAGTGGCATACCACCCTGCGTGTTTGAATGAGCCCCGAGGGTGTTCAGATGCAGTAGTAGTGACACCGAGAAGTTTGGCGGTGAGTTTCTCGGGCGAATCAGCATGAAGTGATGCATCAAGCTCGACATTGTATTGCTGCGGAGAAGCCAACTTAAAGGTGCGGTTTAGAAGTAACTCGGGGTCACTTCGCCACCATCTTTGTGGTGAAGCCTGTTCACGAGACATGACAATTGATACGGGGGTAGCCGCGCTTGTAACAGAGGTGGCATCACTAGGCAGAAGTGTTTCTTCGGTGGTAAATGATTGGTTATCGATAACTTCTGCGAAACCAACGCCGTCAAGACTTGCCTGCTGCGTTCCTTTGAGCCAGTCCAGTCCAATCAGCGCAATAAATACATCAGTTGCAGGCTGAGAAAGCGTAACGATCTGTCCGGTTGTGCGTGACTCCTGAGTCATCGGGACCTCGGTCCAAGTTTTTTGATCTAGAGACACGACGATCAGGTTGAGCCAGCGATTCGGATTATTTTGGGGTTGTAATAACTTGAGGTGGTCTAAGGGTTTCTTCGATTTGAGGTGCAACGTTGCGCCATACGGATCAGCGTAGGCACTTGTTGTCCAGGCGGTGAGTGGGTCTCCGTCGAGGGCAAAAAAAGGACGCGTCTCTGGCCAATACGACAACGGAGTGCCATACGACGACGCACTTGCTGTCACTTGGCCAGATTGAGAAACAAGTGTGTTTGATTGGGTGTCGCTTGTTTCAAAGATCGGCAGTCTTCTATCTGATGGGTCCACAACAGAGAGAACACCCGGAGATGAAGCATCTTGCGAGTAGCCAAGTGTGTCAATCGAGGATCGCCAGTGCCGTGCCTGCAAACGGTTTGAATCCGTCACCACAAGAGGACTGCTTTGGAGTGCGAGTGACAACTCCTGGGGCGTCATGTCCGCGCTGTATCGCAAGAGCGAATCGTTGACGAGACCGTGACGCGCGGCGTTCACTACCCCAGCCCCCGACCCAGAGATGACCATTGCGTTGTTCGTTGTTCGTGCCACTGACGAGCCAGCAATTTTGACAACAGTCGTTGTTGATTTACCAGAAGAAAACAATTGCGACACCCCCGGAT
>JAEMRC010000023.1:0-1289 GCA_016463545.1 Ilumatobacteraceae bacterium | reverse complement strand
CATAAAACGTTGCGTATCTAAGTCTTGGGGGACAAAAAGCGAACTCACTCCGAGTTTCTTGGATGTTCCCGACAAGGCTCCCGCTCCAAGTGTTTGATTTTGAGCAGCATCATCGAGGCTAAAAAGCAAATCCATAACTTGCGGCTGACCGAGTGGCAAAAGATCGCGAGTGATGATGGGCGCGTCTGTGACTGTGGGCAACGCAGGGTCAACTGTAAATCCCCAGTTGTACGCGCCGAACTCTTGGCCAGGTAACTGCAAGACGCGTGATGATGTACCAGAGATCTCATCAATCAAAGACCCTGCTTCTTGCCAAGCCTTTGGCGCAGACTGTTCACGGCTGAGGCTGGGATCTGTGGTTCCGGTCGTCCACAATGAAGGCATGGCGCTGATTACGAGCATTGAAGCAAGAGCAATGACAGCGAGGCGTCCGATTGGATGCCGTTCGAGAGCTTTCATTGAAAGAATTTTTTGAACAAGTGCGCCCATGCCGAACGCGATACCCAACAACAGAACTGGATACGCGCGTGTGCTGCTGCGCAACGCAAGCGCCAAAAAGGATCCCTGGTGGTTGGTGATTGGCGACATGAGGCGAGACGTTGATAACAACGGGTAAACCCCAACAGCGAGTACCGCGCCTACTAGCACGAGCCAAGCCGTAACGCGTCGTGCCAGTAATCGCGTCAACGCAATTCCCAATATGCCCAAAGCAGGTATTGCTAATGTCAGAAAAACAGTAAGAGGCGAAGTTAAGTAGCGCGTCGCGCTAGAGGTAGCGGCAACGCCTTGTTCTGTGACGTAGTTGAGCCAGTAGCCCATGCCTCGGATCACTTCTGCAGACGTGCTGGTAGAAGATACTGACTCCAGTGTCTCTGAATAGGACAATACTTTTGCACCGTAGCGATTTTGTATCGCGATCATTGTGGCCCACCAAAATGAGACACCGCAGCACAATATGCCAATACGTCCAATGAGTGCGAGAGCACTCCTTGGCTGCAGACGACGTTCGACAAGTGCGTCGATAATGAAGAGTATTGGGGCAGGGGCAATCATGATTAATGCTGTTGCATTGATTCCGCCAACGCAAAAGACAACAAGAGCCAGAAGCGCGGGGTATTTCCATCCTGAATTTCGAATCGCCAACAAAGTGATGCCGCAGATCCAGCCGAGGCCGACCCATGGCAAGAGCAAAACTGAAGTCCGGGTTTGATACGCCAAAACGAACGGAGTGACTTGATATACAACCGCGGCAACAAATGCACCAGCACGCTGTAGACCTAGATGCCTCG